>CALIZH010000272.1 GCA_938028585.1 uncultured Actinomyces sp.
CAATGCGAAGCAACTTCGGATGCTCCAGTAACGGGCTTGGGCGACTCAAGGGCCTCCGCACCAGATCGAAGATCAGCACTCATTTTTCCCACTCCACTCCCAGCTGAGCCGCACGTTCACGGTTGTAACCCTCAGTGTCATCAAAGTTCGCCGACGCATCAGCCGATGCCGATCCCAAGTTCGATGCAGCATCTGAATACTCATAGATGACCATGGACATCGCCTCATTGAAGTCCTTCACTGCAGAGATCAAATCCTGCGGGCCAGGACCTCCAGGTCCTGGAAGAGGCTCCGCGACCTGGTCGGCTGAGATACGTTTGGTTGACGCCCCAATTCGTCCGAGTGACTCAGCGTCCTGCCACTGTTTCTTCTCGAGGATCCCCATCGCGTTGCGATCGAAAGTGATCTTATCTGCCACAGCTCAATTCTTTCCGTTGTGACCGGCAATGCCAGTACGCCACACGCGCGAACCTAGCCTGGTCAGGGAACTTACCAGTCGACAAGTTACCATCTCAAACATCGAACTCCCTGAGAGTTTCACGCTTCAAGACTCAATGCAGTTCGAATGAACGCATCCGTTTCTACTTAACCCGCGACTCTGACCATGCCATCTGCGCCAAGAAGGTTCCTTGATCACGTGAGACAACCAGGCCTCGACCCTTGGGAAGAATACGCGGACGTTCACGGCCAATCACCATGCCCTCGGAAGGATTACCCGACATCATGATGCCGGTTGCCGACAACTCGGACAGGGACTGCAAAATCTGCTCATAGGACGCACGCGAGGCACCACCCATACGGCGAGTAATCACCAAGTGGAAACCAATGTCTTGAGCCTGCGACAACAGAGGCTGAAGCGGAGCCAAAGGCGAGCCACTCAAACCACCGGTGGAAATCAGGTCGTAATCATCAACCAGAACCCAGGCCTCGGCCCCCTTCCACCAATTGCGCTTACGCAACTGCTCGGGGGTCACGTCCGGTCCCGGAAGACGCATACGCAGCTGTTCGGCAACTGCCTCCATGCTTCCCTGGATTTCATCACGGTTGGTGATGTACATCGGCATATCCGATTCATCCCACTCGCCCAGCAGGGAGCGTCGCACATCAACGACAACCAACATGGCACGACGCGAACCTGGCTTTGCCAGCACCTGGTTGCCCAGGTTGCGCAAGAACGCGGTCTTTCCACACTTCGCGTCACCGTAGACATACATGTGCGATTCGTTTTCCGGATCGAAAGTCCACGGGCTCAAGCGGCGTTCTTCCAAACCAAGAACAATCTTCTGCTGCTTGCCGTGAGTTGCCTCGATCTGAGAAACGGTGATCTTCTCGGGGAGCAAACGCAGACGCGGGCCAGGTTCGGTCGCAGAAGCAATGCGCACAAGCGTCTTTTCGACGCCCTCACCGATCGTGGCCGGATCATGATCGCCATCAGCACGCGGGAGGGCAACCAGCATCTGGTGACCGGTCATAGACAAACCACGCCCCGGACGCCCTTCGGGGACCTTGCTACCAATCTCGCGACGGAACTCAGAATCCGAAGGATCACCCATACGCAGCTCCATGCGAGAGCCGAAGATATCCTGCATCTGGATACGGAAGTCCATCTTGCGCAGTGCCGTGGCAATGAAGTGAACACCGAAAGACAGCGCGCGTTCGGCCATCAGACGGATACGGTCTTCTGCGTCCGAGAAATCGCTTCGCAATGTTCCCCAGCCGTCGACAACAAGGAAGATATCGCCATAGCCATCGTCAAAGCGTCCCTGAGCGCGGCCTCGACGATAGGTCGCCATGGAGTCGATACGGTTCGCGCGGAAGTAGGCAGCTCGGTCCTCAATAATGCCTTCAATTTCAGACACCATACGGTTCAAGATGTCCTCATCCTCTCGAGAGGCAACACCCGCAACGTGAGCAGCACCCTCGAAAGCGGCAAAAGTACCCGAGAAATCGATGACGAAGAACTGGACTTCCTTCGGCGTATGGGTCAGCGACAGAGCCATAACAATCGAGCGCAATGCCGTGGACTTACCGGAAAGCGGGCCGCCCAAGATCGACATGTGACCCCCAGCACCGGCAAAGTCGTATTCCAAAACCTCGCG
>CALIZH010000273.1 GCA_938028585.1 uncultured Actinomyces sp.
AAAACTGGGTGCAACTGGAGTGACGAGACGGCAAAACTATAACCACCGAGTGGGAATAAGGAAATTCTTTAGTTATAGGGGTACAAATCATATTTTCGATAAAATATACCCCAATAAACCTGTAATTTGATATACTGGCTCCAATGAAGATTGGAGCCAGTATGCGTTTGTTTCCTAGAGAAAACTACCTAAAAAAGATTCGCGGCTTCTACCATGACGCCGGGATGATCAAGGTAATCACCGGCGTACGCCGCTGCGGCAAGTCCTGCCTCATGCAGTGCATCGCCGAAGAGCTGAGGGCCGAAGGCGTCGATGACGAGCACATCGTTTTTCTCGACCTAGACCGATACGGGTACCGGTCTGTCAAGGCTCCAGAGCAGCTTGAGGACCTCATCAGACCCTTGCTCGCTATCTCGGGGACGAAGTACCTTTTCATCGACGAGGTACAGAACGTCGATGGTTTCGAAGACGTGCTCAATGGGTTTCGCACTGAGGGTGGCTTCTCCATCTTCATCACCGGATCGAACTACTATCTGCTTTCAGGAGAGCTGGCCACGAAACTAACCGGCCGCTACATCGAATTCGAGATGCAGACGCTGGACTTTGGCGAGTATTGCCAGATGAAGCGTTTCTTGGGACTACCCGTGAACCCGAATCCGGTCGCGGAGTTCGATGCGTATATCCTCGAGGGCGGCTTCCCGAAAGCGATGGATTACCCTCGGCTCGCCGACAAGCGCGCCTACGTTGCTGCGGTAATCCAGGAAATCTTCGAGAAGGACATCCGCAGGCGTGTGAAAATCAAGAACGTCTCCGTGTTCAACCATGTGCGCGACTACGTCATCAACAACTTCGGCGCCACCATGTCGCTTGCGAACATCCAATCCGACCTCGAGAGCAAACAGGGTGTGAAGGTCAAGCGCGAAACGCTAGCGAGATACCTCCAGATTCTCGAAGATGCGAAGATCATCAGCAAGTGCTCCCGCTTCGACCTGAAGTCCCGAAAATCACTGCGGGGCGAGCAAAAGTACTACCTGGCGGACCTGAGCTTCTACTTTGCCCTCAACACCGATAACCGCATCAACTACGGACCCGTCCTTGAGAACATCGTTTATCGCTACGCTCTCTCGCAGGGTTGCAAGGTCAGTGTCGGTCGCATTGGAAAGCTGGAATGTGACTTCATCCTCAGAAACCCCGAGATGGGCTACGCGTACGTTCAGGTCGCAATGACCATCATGGCCGACCGGGCCACCGAGGAGCGCGAGTATCGCCCCTTCGCCCAGATAATGGACAACTATCCCAAGTACCTGTTGACGCGAGGCGATGTTATCCAACAAAGGGATGGCATCATTCATGCTAACATTCCTGAATTTATGCAGGAAGGAAGGGCATTCTAGGAGGGCAATGCCTCCTTTCGATACTCGCCTGTATGAGGCTGATTTTGAATGGGCGCTTTAGCCTTCATTTGCTTTTATGAGCCTACTGCATCGATTCAACGCGCGTCCCTTGGTGGTGACAGGACTGATAGCAAGCAGACAATCTACCAAGGACGTGCCCTTGGTAGATTGCAAGTGAAAGCTGTTCCGATAGTCAAAGATAAAGCCGACGACCCAATTGGAGTTGACTGGAATGGCACAACAGCAAATGAACGTAAAAGAGTGAGAATAGAGACAGGTAGAACATATCTTTATTATTCAGCCAAATTATTTATTAACTCCTCGCTCACGATGCGAGGAGTTTTTTAATAATGAAATATAAGATATCACGATATCGTGATATCTTATATTTCGTGAGAGAAAATAGGGAAGGAATAAGAATTTAAGAAAATCAATCCGCTCGTCTAAAGGAGGTAGATTATGAAATTTCATCAGGTAAAAGATGTCTCTGCCTTGACTGGCTTAAAGTTGAGCATTCAGTTTACTAACGGCACCACAAAAATCTACGATGTAGCTCCGCTCATGAGGCGTTTTTCGGCTTTTAAGCTTCTGAAAGACGAGTCGCTGTTCAGAGACGTAGGGGTTGATCAGGGAGGTTACGGTATTATCTGGAACGATGATCTTGATCTCTCTTGTGACGAGTTGTGGGAGAACGGAATCGAGGTCGTGACGCCCTTTGATGGACTCATTTCGTTTTCAGATGCTAGCGAGCTTTGGGGTTTAAGCGAGTCCACTCTGCGTAAGGCTGTTGCGTACGGCAAGATAGTTCCAGGCGTGGATGCTCGCAAGTATGGTAAGCAATGGATTATTAACCGTGATGCTATGTTGCGCGAGTATGGCAATCCCGTGTGTTAGGGACTATAAATATTCAACCTCAAATACTGTCCATTTCAGTGGACAGTATTTTTTTATATGTTTACGTAGACTGGTATTTCTATAAACGCGTGGTCTTTTAGTAGGCATCGTGAGATGGGAGTACCAATGGAAAAGCAGAGTTCAGATAACCCCGTATGTCCTAAATGTAACAGCACAAATGTTGCTAAATATCTTTGGGGTTTACGACTGCTGGACGATCAATTAGAGCGTGATATTGAAGAAGGTCGTGTCATTTTAGGAGGCTGCGTTGTATGTGTAGATGACCCTAAGTTTCATTGCAATGATTGCAAGTATGATTGGAACTAGCTGTGATTTTGAATTTTGCCGATATCGGCAAGAAATAACCTCCTCTGCTATAATAATCTCATCAGTTTTTGCCGATAGGGGGGTGAAGCTCAATGGGATTTCTTTCTGCGGCAGAGATTGCTGAGCTCTGGGGCATATCCGAGAGAAGTGTTCGCAATTACTGTGCAACAGGTCGCGTACCAGGTGCTTTTCTCGTGGGAAAAACTTGGAACATTCCTGCCGATGCCGTAAAACCTTCTCGAAAAAATGCCAAAACATCGTCAACAAGTCCGCTGCTTACGCGCTTGATTGAAGAAAAGGCCTCAAAAATAAAGGGTGGTATTTACCATAAGCTCCAGGTTGAGCTTACCTACAACTCTAATCATATTGAGGGAAGCAAACTCTCCCTTGATCAGACACGCATGATTTTTGAAACGGCAACTATCGGCGTTGATGGAAATCCTGTTTATATTGATGACATTGTAGAGACTCAGAATCACTTTCGTGCTATCGATTACGTGATTGACCATGCAAAAGACCCTCTTTCAGAGGTCATCATCAAAGAACTTCACCGTATTCTAAAAATGGGAACAACAGATTCTGCAAAGGACTGGTTTGCTGTTGGAGATTACAAACACCTACCAAATGAGGTCGGTGGGCGAGAAACCACTCTTCCAGAAAATGTTGCCAAAGAGATGAAATCGCTGTTAAAGGCATATAACTCAAACAGCTCTCATTCCTTTGAAGACATTGTTGATTATCACGTTCGTTTTGAGCGCATTCATCCGTTCCAAGATGGCAACGGACGTATCGGTAGGTTGACCATGCTTAAAGAATGCCTTGCTCATAACGTTGTTCCGTTTATCATTACTGACGAAATGAAGTCTTTCTACTATCGTGGACTCTCTAAGTGGGATAAGGAGAACGGCTCTCTTCTTGATACGTGCCTTACAGCTCAAGATAGATTCAAAGCCACGCTGGATTACTTCCGAATTCCATACGGTGATAAGTAGGTGTAACTGCTTTTCTCGTTTTAACGTTATATTGCTGAACCAGATTAATAGGCGTCATCATATTGCGCATGCAGTCGATGAGTTCCTTTCGGATAACGAAAGACCCTCGTGAGCCGTTGCCACTTCCTCAGGGGAAGGGGAATTATCGCGTCTTTCGCGTAGTGGTAGATCTTAATCGGCTTGACCCCAGCAGCCTCGCAACCTCTGCCACGGAATAGACGTTTTGTGGCAGGACGGGTTTTTGCACGGGCCCCATCACGAACAGAGTGTTGCCGTTGTCCTCGCCATGTTGCCTCCTTGGCTATCGCGGTTTTTTTGCAACATGCATCAGGGGAGCAGGTCAACGAAAAACGGAATAGGCTCTATGGGAGCTTTCAGTTTCAGTAGGCATGCCGATGTGAGGTTTACCGTCTTTCCACTCTTTGACATCCGTTCGGCGTTGCTTAGAATAAATAATACTGAATTAATATTCAGCTTTGAGAGGATTTGAGGATAAAATCATGCAGGTTCTCAAGGAAGAGGTGCGCGAGCGCATACTTGCAGCCGCCGTCCAGGTGTTCTACGAGAAGGACTTCCGTAGCGCGAAGTTGCAGGACATCGCGAAGCTCGCAGACGTGTCGGTAAGCCTGCTGTACTCGTACTTCAAAAACAAGGAAAAGCTATTCGAAGGCGTTGTTTCGTCTGCTCCCTTCGACTTCAACCGGATTGCACGTGAAGAAGAATCTATCATTGCGGATACGCCCTCTGAGAGGTATCAGATTGCCGCCGAGGGACCCCTGCTCAACATGCTGACCCATCACAAGTTGCTGGTTATCCTAATTGACAAGAGCCAGGGTACCGCCTATGAGCATGCGAAGGACGATTTCGTAGAGAGCATCGAGCGGCATATCCGATACATGATGAACGAACGTGCAGTTCTGCGCTACCCAGACTTGCTCACCCACGTACTAGCAAGCAATTTCGTGGAGAGCCTAATGGAGGTAGCCCGCCACTACAGCAGTGAAAATGAAGCTCGTGAGATGCTTGCGCTCATCGCCCAGTGCTATTACGAAGGAGTAAACTCCCTGTGACAGAATTTCCTGTCACCCCATTCAGATACCCTGACATTCAATATTGAATTTTAATTCAATATTGATATAGTTAGTCTAGTCGAACTGAGATAGGCCTTAATCTACTTACAATATCGAATCTGTATTTAGTATTGAAGGAGAGGTTCTATGAAGGGCAAAGGGGAATTAGCCAGGGAGATGACGGCGAAAAGTCGGCTCTCTAATGCCATGCTTCTGACCAGGGTGGTTCTTGGGCTTGTTCCCACAGTTCTCGTAATCTTCCTTGTCCACCTGTTTTTGGAAGGGTCCCTCTCGCCCGCTGCAATTGCCTATGTCGCTGCGGGAATGACGGCATGTGTGGTGGCGAAGGCGTTGTGCATGTACACGGCAACATGGAAAGCACATCTGGTGGCGTATTCGTGCCTGACGGACATCCGCCTGCGCATCGTGCGCCATCTGAAAAAGCTCCCTCTCGGCTTCTTTCAGATCAGAAGGCCAGGAGACCTCGCGAACGTCATGCGTAATGACGTGGAGCAGGTGGAGGTGTACCTTGCCCACGGGCTACCCGAATCGGCCTCAGCCACTCTGTTCCCCGCCGCCGCGTTCGTCCTCATGCTTGCAGTGGACTGGCGGCTTGCCCTGTGCATGATGGCAGGTCTGCCCCTTATGTGGCTCGTGAAGAAGGCGGCGGCGCCTGCTTGGGCGAGAGGCTTCGAGATAGTAGCCCAGTACGCCTCCCGCATGCAGAACAGCCTTATGGAATACGTCGCCAATATAGCCGTTGTCAAAGCATTCGGAAAGGAAGAACGCAAGACCGATGAGACGGTCGGGGCGGCGCGTGATTACGTGAACTGGGCAACGAGCTCGATGAACGATGTCTCGGTCCCTATGGCTCTTATCGCTCTGTTCATGGAGTTCGGGACGGTACTCGTGCTGATTGTGGGAACGTGGCTTCTCTCCACGGGCGGCGTATCCATCGAACGTCTTATCTTGGCTATGGTGCTCGCAGCCGCCTTCACTTCCTCAGTGGCCAAAACGGCGACCCTGCAACACTACCGCTTCATGTTCGACCAGGCTATGACGGGCATTGAATCGGTGCTGGGCGTCAAGCCCCCAAACCTCATCGAGAGCTCCGAGGAGCCTCGCATGGGAGACATAGAACTGCACGGAGTATCGTTCTCCTACCCGCAGAGCGAGGAAGACGGCAACGAGAGGAAGCAGGCTCTCGACTCGATAGACCTCGTGTTCCACAGGGGAAGCACCAACGCGCTCGTAGGTTCCTCGGGATGCGGGAAGAGCACCCTCGCGAGCTTAATCATGGGATTCTGGCAACCTGACAGCGGGCGCGCAACTGTGGGTGGACAGGACCTTTCCCAACTTTCCGAAAGGCAGGTGTCGAGACTCTTCTCCATAGTCCAGCAGGACGTGTTCCTCTTCAACCAGAGCATCGAGGAAAACATCCTCATCGGCCGACCAGGAGCAACGCATGAGGAGGTGGTCAAGGCAGCTAAAAGAGCGCGTATCCACGACTTCATCACTAGACTCCCGCACGGTTACGCTACGGTTCCTGGCGAGGGCGGCATCCAGCTCTCGGGTGGCGAGCGCCAGCGCATCTCGATCGCCCGAGTGATGCTGAAAGATGCCCCCATCATCATCCTTGACGAAGCGACGGCCGCGGTCGACGCCGAGAACGAGGCCCTCATACAGGAGGCGATAGACGACCTGTCTCGCGACAAGACTGTCGTGACCATAGCCCACCACCTGAACGCCGTTCGTGGAGTGGAGCAGATCGTCGTGATGAGGGAAGGCCGCATCGCCGGGGCTGGAACCCACGAAGAACTTATGTCTACCTGTCCTCTCTATCAGGAGATGGTTGCCAAGCAAAAGCAGGTGGACAACTGGGATATCAGGGAGGTCGCATCATGGTAAGAGAGATCCTAGAACGGATGACCCCCGCTGGCCGGCGCATGATGTTCATAAGCATCGCCGCATTCACGATTTATGCACTAACCAGCGTGGCAATGGCCTTCGTTATCCTCGCGGCTATCTATTCGGTCCTGGATGGACCGGTCGACCTTGCGCCCTACTGGGTGGCGCTCATCTGCCTTCTCCTCATCAAAGGAGCAAGCAGCATTGTGGCAGACAAACAGAAGCATTGTGCGGGTTTCGACCTTGTGCTTGAGATCAGGATCGCCGTCGTCAGGCGGCTGAAGTCGCTTTCCCTCGGTTTCTACACGGGGGAGCGACTAGGCGAGATTGGCGATATTGTTCATAAGGACATCGATAACATGGAGATGGTGGTGGGGCACCTATGGACGAGGATGGCAGCTGATTTCATCGTCGCGGCGATTTTGCTCGTGGCTGCGGTCCTCGTTGATTGGCGCATGGCGCTACTTACGGTATCAACCTTGCCCGCTGCGCTTGCGCTCCTTGCAGCAGGACTGAGGAAGGCCCAAGCCCTCGAAAGAAGATGCGGGGATGACGCGGCGGACATGACGAGCCTGTTCGTCGAGTACGTGAAGGGCATCCCGCTTCTGAAGGCTTTTGCTGAAAGCGAGGCCCTCGACCGTAGGCTCGAGGCGACGGTGGCGAGCTTCGGCGAGAGCAGCAAGGCAGCGTCGCGGAACATAGCGCTGGTCCTGTCCGCTTACAGTCTGGTAGCGGACCTTGCCTTCGTAGTCATGGCGTCGTGCGGTGCCCTGCTCGTGCAGAGTGGTTCTCTGCCCCTGTTCGTCTACATCGGCTTCATTATTGCGAGCGTGGAGTTCTACAAGCCCTTCTTTGCAATGGAGTCGCATTGGATGAACTATCTCAAGGTGAGGGATAGCTTCCGAAGGATAGAGAAGATTATCCGAGCGTCCTCTGTCCCCGAGCCCGATGAGCCGCGCGTGCCTACGTCGCACTCGATTAGGTTCAATCAGGTGCGTTTCTCCTATGGAAGGGACTCTTTTGAGTTGCCCGAGGCAACGTTTACGGTCCCCGAACATACTATGACAGCACTCGTAGGCGAGTCCGGGTCGGGCAAGAGCACACTGACCAACCTTCTGCTGAGATTCTGGGACGTAAATGCGGGAAGCGTGAGCATCGGCGGCGTGGACGTGAGGGACATCCCCTACGACGATCTTCTTGCCTCTATCAGCATCGTTATGCAGGATGTACGGCTCTTCGCGGACACCATTGAGGGTAATATCCGCATAGGCAAGGCTGATGCGACGCACGAGGAAGTGGTGGAGGCGGCCAAGAAGGCGTGCATCCACGAGTTCGTGATGTCGCTTCCACAGGGCTACGAGACGCTCATCGGGGAGAACGGCGTGGGTCTCTCAGGCGGGCAGAAGCAGAGGTTGTCTGTTGCTCGGGCGTTTCTAAAAGACGCCCCCATCCTCGTACTCGACGAGATGACGAGCAGTGTGGACCCGATTAACGAGGTGCTTATGCAGAAAGCCGTTTCTGCGCTCGCGCAGAACAGAACAGTGCTCGTGGTGGCGCACCATCTGAGCACTATCCGCTCTGCAGACCAGATAATCGTGATGCGACAGGGGGAAATTGTGCAGAGGGGTACCCACGAACAGCTCCTCGAGGAGAGCACCGGTTATTATCGGACTCTCT
The DNA here is from genome assembly GCA_938028585.1 of uncultured Actinomyces sp. Lineage (GTDB taxonomy): Bacteria > Actinomycetota > Actinomycetes > Actinomycetales > Actinomycetaceae > Pauljensenia. The sequence continues at coordinate 8,263 of CALIZH010000273.1, forward strand.
GGGAACGTGGGGCCAAGACGGAGGGCCAGGAATGAGCGCCTTCGCGCATATAACCCTCGACAAGGTGACGTTCCAATACGCGGGGAAGGATAGCGATGCTATCCACAGTGTCGACCTGGATATCCATGAAGGCGAGTTTGTGCTCCTGACAGGAAGAAGCGGCTGCGGGAAAACCACGGTCGCAAGGCTCATAAATGGTCTTATTCCTCATTTCTACAAGGGTGAGCTGGAAGGAACGGCGAGAGTCGGCGGAACGGAAACTCGCGAGATGGAAATCGGAGACATCGGAAAGATGGTCGGCTCGGTTTTCCAGGACCCGCGCAGCCAGTTCTTCATGACCGACACGACGAGCGAGGTGGCATTCGGCTGCGTGAACGCGGGACTGCCACGCAACGATGTAGCTCAGCGGGTCGAAAGCGCATTCCGACGCATGAACATTCAGTGTCTGCGGGATAGGAGCGTGTTCGAACTCTCGAGTGGAGAGATGCAGCTGGTGGCTATAGCCTCCTGCTATGCGATGGGGCCTTCCGTGTACGTCTTCGACGAGCCGTCCGCAAACCTCGATATGGAAGCCGTGGAGACCCTCAGGAAGACACTATCCGAGCTAAAACGCGAGGGAAAGACTGTCATCGTTCTAGAGCACCGACTTTTCTATCTGTCTAATCTCATCGACCGGATGGTCGTCATCGAAGATGGTGCCGTATCCCACGTATACGACGCAGCCAGCGCTTTGTCCCTTGGCGACTCCACACTCGCTCATATGGGTCTAAGGAACTTGCATCTGAAGTCGGCGCTAAACGCTATGCCCGACCATAAGCCGACCTTGTCAAAGTGTGAGAATGCGGCCTTCGAGATAAATAATCTTACGTTCTCATACGGCTCACAGCATTCGACGAGGAGTGCCGGATCGACACCGCGCGACCCTCGCACCATCGGTCCGCTGAGCTTTTCCGCCCGATTCGGCGAGGTAATCGAAATCATAGGAGAAAACGGTGCGGGGAAGACAACTCTGTCGCGTCTGTGCTGCGGACTTGAGAAAGAGGATGGGGGCACCGTGTCCGTAGACGGCAGACCCCTTTCGCCAAAGGAGCGATTGGGGCGCATCCGACTAGTCATGCAGGATCCCGACTACCAGCTTTTCTCCGATAGCGTGCTGGGAGAGCTTTCGTTGGGTGGACGGAGAGACGCCGATGTCTGTGAGCGAGCACTCAGAAAGCTGGGGCTATGGGATATGAGGGAAGCTCATCCCGCAACGCTTTCGCGAGGGCAGAAGCAGCGCCTCACAATAGCATGTGCCCTCGTCGATGAGACTGCTACCTACTTTTTCGATGAACCGACGAGCGGCTTGGACAGGGAGAACATGGAGAGAGTCTCTTCTACGATCCGATCGCTCGCACAATCGGGAAGCGTCGTATTCGCCGTCTCTCACGATCCTGAGTTCCTTCTCTCTGCCTGTGACCGCATTCTCCATCTGAGCGGTGGACTAATCGTTGACGACTTCGCCCTTGACGGCTCGTCGCGAGAGAGGCTCTTGAGATCGCTTTGTAAAGGAGGTGTGCAATGGGGCGCTCATGCAGACGCATAGACCCGCGGACGGCTCTGCTCGCAACCTGCCTTCTGGGCATTACCGCAGTGATCTCCAACCGGCCGGAGGCAGCTCATGCGGCATGCGCTATCGGGGCCCTATGCGCGCTCGTCTCCGGGGCGTGGCGGCCGTGCATCGCCCTATCTGCCGCCTATGGACTCATAGCCGCCGTGATGGCACTTGCCGAGGGAGCTGGAAGCACAACGCTTATGACCGCTGTGGTCATGCTGAGCTACATGGCCCAAAAGTTTGTAGTTCTGGCTCTCCTGGGCGTCTCCCTTTCTAAACTGGCCTCGATGCAGGATCTTCTCGCTGCGCTGCAGTCTATGGGGACTCCGCAGGCAATTCTTATTCCATGCATGGTCATTCTGCGATTCTTCCCAACTATACGCAGGGACGCCTTACATCTCATGGAAAGTCTAAAAACGCGCCGCGTGCTCGCAGGAGGAGGGTTCGCATTCCGACACCCAGCTCTCACATGCGAGCTTTTGATAGTTCCGCTCCTCATGAGGAGCGTGAGGGTATCCGACGAGCTTGCGGCATCCGCACTTGCCCGCGGCTTAGACGGCGAGACCCAAGCAACGGTGCTGCAGCCTCTGTTTTTTGGAGGAAGGGACATCGTGGCGGCCGCCTTAACCCTCCTGGCAACCGGAGTGCTTGTGTGGCTTCAATTTGGACCGTGATAGAGGGACTCAGGATGAGACTTGTCTCGTCAAATTTGTACGTCTTAAACCAGAACGGAAGAAAGGACTCATTATGAAAAAAGGCGGAACCTCGGCCATAGGGGCTCGAGATCTCGTATCCATTGGTGTCTTCGGAGCGCTGTCTCTCCTAATCTTCTTCGTAGTGGGAGGTATCGCTGGTCTTACTGTCGTGGGGACAGTCGCCAACATACCCATTGTCTGCTTCTTCACATCGATAGCCTATCTACTCCTTGCCGCAAAAGTCAGGAAGACTGGGATCTTCCTCATCATGGGGACCATAAACGTGTTGCCCGGCCTGATGGCGGCAAACGTCTTCGGTGTCATCGGCAGTATCGCGGGCTGGGCTCTTGCGGAGGTGGTTGCCACGCGGATCGGGTACTCGAACAGGAAAGGTCTCGTTGCGGCTTACGTCGTCGGTTGCACACTGCAGTCGGCGCTCTACACCCTTCCCATATACCTTTCAGCTGCTCAGTATCTTTCCGAGCGCCAAGAAATACTGCGACTCACCGATGAGACCATGGCGCAGTTCGTCGCGATGTTCTCGGGTCCCATGTATGTCGGAATGGTTGTCCTTACGGCGGTAACGAGCCTTGTCGGTGCGTTCGTCTCGCTAAAGAACATGAGGAAGCATTTTGAGAAGGCGGGGATTGTCTAAGGGACGCCTCGCAACAAGAAAATCGAGAGATGGAACAGGATGGCCCCATGGCTGCTGATGACCCAAAGAGCATCGGGGATTCTCGGGGGCCATACAATAAATTGAGGCCCACGTGTTTCGCTGACCTAATCTTTTTCTGTTTCAGTCACATTACCTGTGGATATGCCCGCGAGTGAACTGTGTCCCAATACTTTGCATATATCTCGCTATTACTTAGAAATCTGCCAGCCTTCAATACGCGAGCGAGCTTCAACAAAGTCATGGTAGGGACCGCTGTGCGAGATAAGCTCCTCATGGGTGCCCTGTTCTGCAACACGTCCATCTCTAAGGAAGAAAATCTGGTCAGCTTCCTCAATTGTTGAGAGACGATGCGCAATTTCAAGCACCGTTTTTCCCTTACAGAGTTGGGCAAGGGCTGCTTGAATCTCTGCTTCGTTTTCTGGGTCAACACTTGCCGTTGCCTCATCGAGAACAACAATAGGCGCATCTTTCAAAATTGCGCGAGCAATTGAGATGCGTTGTCTCTCGCCTCCAGATAGTCGCGCTCCACCTTCTCCAACTTTTGTCTTATAGCCCTCGGGCAGAGCTTCTATGAACTCATCGCAGCGTGCGGCCTTTGCCGCTTCTACAATCTCTTCGAACTGTGCATCTGGCCTGCTTAGGGCAATATTACGCTCAATCGTGTCATCCATAAGATAGACGTCTTGGAAAACCATGGAGAAGTCCGCAAGAATACTGTCGCAAGAAAGCTCGCGTACATCGTGGCCTCCTATGCGTACGGAGCCGCCTGTTGCATCATAGAAACGTGCAAATAGCTTGGCAACAGTTGTCTTACCTGAACCACTTCCTCCAACAAGAGCTGCAGTTGTTCCCTCGGGAATAGTCAGAGACATTCCGTTGAGCACAAGAGGTCCATCTCCGTAAGCGAATGAGACGTCATGCATCTCAAGGTTGTGATGCTCAAGTTTCACAGCTTTGCAATTGTCATCGATTGCGGGTGCGGATTCGATAGCGTCTAGGCGGTCGATAACTTCTCCAATGTGTCCAATTACGTAGGCAGCATCGCCACAAGCCTCGATTGATTGGAACAGCATAAAGGAGAACATCACCAGCGTGCAGAAGTTAAGAAGAGATATCGTGCCGTTCAGGAAAGAGATACATACGATAACAATGACACCAATCGAAGCACTGCGTGTCACAAAGAGAAGCAAGGCGTTGAAGGGTTGGAAAGCAAGCTCGGTTTTGAGATTTACATTTCTAGAACGTGCGTATGCGGAGCGTACTGCTGAAACGGCAGCATCTACCTGCCGGTAACTCTTAACAACGGGCATACCGTGGATGTATTCCAACGTTGCTTGAGCCATATCCTCGCGTGCGTCATTTTGTGCGGGCGATAAAAGAGCGGAATTTTTGAACATCAGCTCCAGCACCACTGTTGCTACCGCAATCGCAGCCAATGCAAGGATGCAGGCCCGTAAATCCATGAAGGCGAGAAACGCCACCATTGCAGCTGCGGTTATGTATCCGTTGCCAAGCATGTCTACCATGCGCATACCGTGGATCTCCACAAATGACAGCTCGGTTGTGAGTGCCGAGAGAATTTCTCCTGATGGGTGATTGTCAAAGTAACCAAGAGGGACGCGTTTCAGCGCTTCTCCGATACGTATGCGCACCTCGTTGGAACGTTCTGCAGCTACGGTTTCCTCGGCTCGTGCTCTCAACCACATAAGTGCTGCGCGTAGCGCAATCGAAGCAATAATGGCCAGTCCAGCCGTAAGTGCAATTGTAAGATCGGGTTTCTCGCCATTTGATAAGTCGAGAAACCCGCACATGGCCCAGGCAGCAATAGCGATGGGTGCTGCAGAAACAAGTGAGATAAGAAAAGAGTATGCAAAGCCAAAGAGAATTCGCGTTTTCTTGTTGCCCGTCCAACGGACCACTTTTATAAGCGCACTAAACATTACGCTACCCCTTTCTCACTTCATGAGTTCCATTGGAGATATGTGCTTCCCACATGCGGTGATAGAGATCACTTGAACCAAGGAGGTCCGTATGTGTTCCCTCAGCGACGATGTTTCCGGAATCCATGACTACTATCTTGTCAAAATTACGTACCGTTGAGATTCTGTGCGCGATTACAATCAGCGTCTTTCCACGTGCAAGTTCTGAGAGTGCCTGTTGAATGAGTTCCTCACTCTCGGGGTCTATGAACGCAGTTGCCTCATCGAGTACAAGAATCGGTGCATCTTTCAGATAGGCGCGCGCGATAGAGATGCGCTGGCGTTCTCCACCCGAAAGAGCTCCTCCGGCTTCTCCGGAAAGAGTCTCAAATCCATTTGCAAGCTTATCTGCCAACTCTTCACAGTGCGCAGCAGCAAGCGCGCGCTCTACCTCGGTGTCAGTTGCGCCTGGACGTCCGAGCCTTACGTTCTCAAAGATTGTTCGATCAAAGAGGAAATTGTCTTGAGTCACAAAGCTTACAAGACCAGCGAGCTGATCAAGTGGTATATCGCGCACGTCAGTTTCCCCGATGCGGATTGTTCCTGATCCCACGTCCCAGAATCGAGCAATGAGCTTGGCCATCGTTGACTTTCCAGAACCACTCGGTCCCACCAGAGCACATGAGGTACCTTCAGGCACTTCAAGAGAGATTCCGTGGAGCACTTCTTCGTTGGAATATGAGAATCGGACGTTATCGAATGAGATATCGTGGGACGTGATGATTGCAGGAGAGGAGACTTCGGGCAAGGGTTTCATCTCTAACAGCTTGCTAACGCTGTCCATCACCTTCTCAATCTCCTTGAACATATTGGTGTACTGGGTAATTTTGGTGAGAGGACCAATAACGCCGATAGACAACATGCATGCAAGAGCCATCTGGGCTACGTTGATGCTTCCCGAGGCTACAAGAATGCATCCGACTGGTACAACGCCCAGAAGAATCGTTGGCAGTATTGCAAACATGGCGTTCATGGGGATACGAGCTGACTTATACCAGGCAAGCGTTAGTTTCTCAAATTCAGAGATGTCGTTACGAAAACGAGCGTACGAGGAGTCAGCTTGGTTGAAGGTCTTGATGACTTCGATGCCATCGATGTATTCGACGAGTGTTGAGTTAACGCGCTCACTTGCCTTCCAGTACGCTGCATAGTCTCGCTCAAAGTTTTTAAAAAGGAGCGAAAGGGGCACAAGTGACAAGGCTGGTGCGATGAGCATAGAGAGTGCAAGCCGGACGTCGATTGCGCACACGATTGCAAAACACAAGATTAAAAGAAGCACATTGCTGGTAAATTCCGGGATAACGTGGGCAATGGGCAGCTCCATT
>CALIZH010000274.1 GCA_938028585.1 uncultured Actinomyces sp.
TTTCGGATAAGAAGGTACGTGCCGGAGTTTTGCGCTTCGTTCTTCTAGATGGAGTGAACCATCCTGTTACTGTGAAGGTTAATACGCAGGAAGTAATTGATTGCGCTCTCTCGATGGGGATGCGACAGTGAATGGGCGTGCGCGCCCGACCTTGGTTCTTGTTGGGACCTCTGGAAGCGGAAAAACCTGCGTTGCACAGGAAATTGCAAAGACCTGTGGCTTAAGAGTGCAAGAAGATCAAGAACTTCTTGAATCGTCATATTCGCGATCATTTGATGAATTAGTGTTGGATGAGCAATTCCCGTTGCAAGAAGCACTGGAGAGCGCTGGAATCCAGCTTTTGTCCGATGGCTGCGATATTGCCGTGTTGTCGCCCTCGCAGGTCAATAGTTCATGGATTCTTTCCAAGCTTTCGCAGCTGATCGATGAAGGTACTTCAGTTGTGCTTCTGAGGACTTCCATCGATGAGGCTGCGCGTCGCGTGGGACTCAATGCGCCGCGTTCTGTGGGATTGGGGACCCCAAGAGCGCTATTTGCCGCGATGAGTCGGCAATTGGATAGCACTTACCAAGATCTCGCCACTTTCTCATGTGATACTGGCGAAAATACGGCGCGTGAGGTAGCGGATACCATCATTGCGGCGTGTAAGATAGCCACGGTTTAAGCTCACCCGATTGGGAGGATTTTATAGTGGCAACGACAAATGATCTGAAGAACGGCACCGTCATGGTGATCGACGGCCAGCTCTGGCAGGTTGTCGAGTTCCAGCATGTCAAGCCGGGTAAGGGCCCCGCATTCGTTCGCACCAAGATCAAGAATGTCCTCTCTGGCAAGATCGTTGATCGCACTTTCAATGCGGGCATGAAGATCGAGACTGCGACGGTTGACCGTCGTGATATGACCTACCTCTACCAGGATGGTACCGACTACGTCTTCATGGATTCCTCTACCTACGAGCAAATCAATGTCCCTGCAGAGGTTGTCGGCGACGCTGCTCATTTCATGGTTGAGAATCAGGATGTGATTGTTTCTCAGCACGATGGTCAGGTACTCTTCATTGAACTTCCTGCGACGGTCGTTTTGACGATTGCGCACACCGAGCCCGGTTTGCAGGGTGACCGTTCTTCCGCTGGTACGAAGCCTGCAACGCTCGAAACCGGTTACGAAATCCAGGTTCCGCTCTTCATGGAAGAGGGTACCCGCGTGAAGGTTGATACCCGCGATGGTTCCTACTCCGGACGTGTGACTGACTGATAATGTCTCACAAACATCAGTTCACTTCTCGTACCAAAGCACGTAAGCGTGCCGCTGATGTCGTCTACGAGGCAGATCAGCGTGGCATGGGGCGTAATGCCACTGTCTTGCGTGATCTCCTTCGTGAGCGCAAGGTCATTACAGCAGCACTGACACCTCTCCCGGATTATTCGATTCGTATGATCGAAGGTGTCGCCGACGAGCTGTACCGGATTGATCGTTTGATTGATACTCATGCTCGTACCGGCCTTGATCGAATTCCCGCAGTCGATCGCGCAGTCCTGCGAGTCGCAGTCTGGGAAATGCTGTCTAACTCTGAAGAGGTTCCTCCCGTTATTGCAATCGACGAGGCAATTTCAATTGTTAAGTCGATTTCAACGGAAGAATCCGCAGGCTTTGTGAATGCGATTCTTGATGCGATACGTCAAGATATTGAGTCTCCTTCATGGTCTCGGCGCTCAAGCGAGGTCGACAATGGCAATGAGCCTGATGAAGAACTCAGTGCGGATGAACTGACAGAGCTAGATGATCTTCTCAACGAATACTGAAATAGTGTGAGTGGTAAACGGGGGTGCCTACAGGTACCCCCGTTTATGACACTCCGAACACATCAATCAGGGTGTGATGTTTAACACAAAAGACTGTGAAGGAAATTGTTCCAACTTTTCACACTCGCACTTCTCTTTAATTCCTGCTATAGCCACCTGCTCGAATTTCAGTTTGTTTTGCGATGCTCTAAGAGTTTCCCGCCCTGCAGGTCACAGGCAGTTTCTACTTCAAAATTGATGGCAAGAGTTTCCCCGCAGCGAAACGGAAGCTGAGCAATCACGTTCTTAAACACACATCAGTATTGATGTTTTTTTGAACGAGTCCTCACTCGCTTTTTGCCTGTGTTGCACGCATCGTCGGTTGCAGTTGCACCAAAAACTATCAAAATAGTGCGATGCTTATTCCTGTCAGGGGAATCTAGAAAAAGGAGCGTAGTGAGATGGCACTGCCAGATCTGACTCCGCAACAGCGAGCCCAGGCTCTTGAAAAGGCGACGCGCGCTCGTCGTCGGCGCGCTGAGGTGAAGGATGCGCTCAAATCGCGAAAGATTACTCTGTCTGAAGTCATCGACATGGCTGCAACAGATGATGCAATCGCGAAGATGAAAGTGCGTTCTTTACTGGAAGCCCTGCCTAGAGTCGGTGTAAGTACTGCGGAAGCACTGATGAACGAGATCAAGATTGCGCCTTCAAGGCGTGTTCGAGGTCTTGGTCAGGTGCAGCGAGAAGAATTAATTCGTCGCTTCGGCTGAACTTTTAAGCCAGCTGTGGCAGCATACAGGCATGTCTTCATCTACGGTTACTGTCATTGCAGGTCCCACGGCTGTTGGTAAGGGAACTGTGATCGCGCGCTTGCGTGAGCTATTTCCTGAAGTTGAACTCTCGGTTTCGATGACAACGCGTTCTCCGCGACCGGGAGAAATCGACGGGGTGCACTACCACTTTGTCACTGAGGACCAGTTCGCCCAGCTCATTGATTCCAAACAAATGCTGGAGTGGGCACTCGTTCACGGGAAATATCATTACGGAACACCGCGTGGTCCAGTTGATGATGCAGTTCGACGCGGAGTGCCTTTCCTGCTCGAAATCGATGTTGCTGGTGTGCGTCAAGTTCGTGAATCGCTTCCGGACGCTCGCTTTGTTTTTATCGCACCGCCATCGTGGGAAGTGCTTGTCTCTCGCTTGGTCGGTCGCGGTACTGAAGGCCCTGCTGAACAAGAGCGTCGTTTGCGTACGGCAAAGGTAGAGCTTGCAGCTGCAGATGAGTTTGATGTCACCATCGTTAATGATGATTTGGAGCTTGCTGTCCATGAACTAGCCCATGTGATGGGGCTAGAATAGAAGCCGGTTCTTGCCAGTTACATCAGGAGAGATTTGCATGTCCGGAATTGTTGCGCAGCCCGAAGGCATCACCTACCCGCCGATTGACGACCTGCTGGAGCACGTCGATTCAAAGTATGCCTTGGTGATTTTTGCTGCCCGTCGTGCTCGTCAGATCAACTCCTACAACATCCAGCTTGAGCAGAACATGATCCAGTTCGTCGGCCCTGTTGTAGAAACTGAAGTCGACGAGAAGCCCTTGGCGATCGCACTTCGCGAAATTGATGAAGGCCTGTTGACCCTTGAGTCAGCACCCCAAGCCTGATCAGCAGCCCGCTCACATCGTTCTCGGTGTGTCAGCGGGCATTGCTGCATATAAAGCCGTTTTCCTTTTGAGAATCCTTCAAAGAGACGGCTACCGTGTCCGCGTTGTTCCAACACCTTCTTCGCTTGAGTTCGTTGGGCGAGCAACCTGGGAAGGGCTCACCCTCGAGAGCGTGAACACTGACGTTTTTCATGGTGGGGGAGCAGACCATGTCGAGTTAGCGCGGGGTTGTGCCGCTATTGTTATTGCACCCGCTACAGCTGATGTTATTGCTCGGATAGCGAATGGTCAGGCCGATGACCTTTTGACAACCACTGTTCTTGCCAGCGATTGCCCTGTAGTTATTGCACCTGCTATGCACACGCAAATGTGGCGCGCGGCCGCAACGCAGGAGAATATTGCCCGCCTTCGGAAGCGCGGATATATCATCGTCGGCCCGGAAAACGGCGATCTTGCTTCCGGTGACCACGGGGCTGGTCGTATGAGTGAACCTGAGGTTATCGCTGCCCAAGTGCGCAAAGCATATGGTGTATCAGGTGACCTTGCGGGAAAGAAAATTCTGATCACCGCCGGTGGAACTCGTGAAGCGATTGATCCAGTCCGCTTCCTTGGTAACCGCTCGACTGGTCGACAGGGAATCGCGATCGCCCGCGAGGCCCTTAGTCGCGGGGCCGAGGTTACTTTAATAACTTCCAATATTGAGGCTGCTCTTATTCCTCAGGGGTGCAGCGTGATCGATGCTCCTTCCGCTCAAGACGTCTATGACGCTGTGATGTCTCATCTTGGGCACAGCGATGCATTGGTCATGGCGGCTGCGGTTGCTGACTACCGACCACGGGCGGCCTCGGCCTCGAAAATCAAAAAAGAAGAGAACGAATCAGCGCCACCTCGGATCGAACTCACAGAAACGACTGATGTCCTGCGCAGCGTGAGTTCGGCTCCTAACCGTCCCCGCGTGGTCCTTGGCTTTGCGGCTGAGACCGGCGATCAAAACACCGTACTGTCCTATGGGGCAGCGAAAGCCAAGCGTAAAGGTGCGGACTATCTTGCTGTGAATGCAGTGGGTACCGATATCGGATTTGGCGATGTTCCCAACTATGTATATGTCCTGAACCAAGAGGGGTTGGTAGTGACCCAAGGTGGGGGAACGAAGGCAGATGTTGCCCGAATCCTCATTGATCTTATTTCACAGCGGTTCGATACGATGGAGGCGTGAGCGATATGCGTAAGTACTTTACTTCTGAATCCGTAACCGAAGGTCATCCTGATAAGGTCTGTGACCGAATCTCTGACTCGATTTTGGACGCTCTTCTAGAGGCCGATCCTCAGTCGCGTGTTGCTGTGGAAACAATGGTGACAACCGGTTTGGTTCATGTGGCCGGCGAAGTTTCAACCAACGCTTACGTTGAAATTCCGCAGATTGTCCGCGAACAGATCCTCGAAATCGGTTACGACTCATCCCGTAAGGGATTCGACGGCGCTTCCTGCGGTGTTTCCGTGTCTATCGGTGCCCAAAGTAGTGATATCGCAGATGGCGTGGATCATTCCTTGGAGACGCGTTACGGTTCAAATGAGGATCGTCGTGAGGCTCAGGGCGCGGGTGACCAGGGCATGATGTTCGGCTATGCCTCGGATGAAACTCCTGATTTTATGCCTGCTCCAATTTGGCTTGCGCACAAGCTAGCAGAGCGTCTTGCTGCAGTTCGCCATCAAGGACTTGCTCATGGTCTTCGTCCTGACGGAAAGACACAGGTCACTCTTGCTTATGATGAGCAGGGCATTCCTCGCGAGATCGATACGCTTGTCATTTCGACTCAGCATGACCCCGAGCTTGGTGTGAGTGAACTCGAAGAGCAACTGCGTGAACTGGTTGTTTCTCCTGTGCTCGAAGAGACGGGCTTGGGGCTTTCAACTGAAACAATGAAGCTTCTTGTTAATCCTTCTGGGCGCTTTGTTATCGGTGGACCTGCTGGCGATGCCGGTCTGACCGGACGCAAGATTATTGTTGACACCTACGGAGGCATGGCTCGCCACGGAGGCGGTGCTTTCTCTGGCAAAGATCCGTCAAAGGTTGACCGTTCGGCTGCATACGCAGCGCGTTGGATCGCTAAGAATATCGTTGCCGCGGGCTATGCAAAGCGCTGTGAGATTCAATTGGCCTATGCAATTGGTCGCGCGCATCCGGTCGGACTTTATGTCGAGACCTTTGGTACCGGAACTGTGAGTGATGACGTTCTTACCGATGCCATCACTCAGTGCTTTGATCTTCGCCCTGCGGGAATCATCGAAGACCTTGATCTTCTACGTCCGATTTACGCGAAAACCGCTGCTTACGGTCACTTTGGTCGTCCGATTTTCCCCTGGGAGCAGACGGATCGTGTGGCTCGTCTCCAGGAAATTCTTCAATGAGTGCCGCCCCTTGCGCCGCCCGCCCGATAAACCGCGGAACCGCCATCGAAATGGCGGTTTCGGGGATCATCGGTTTATGCGCGTCCTTCGTCCTCTCGATCGAGGCGTGGCAGTTGGCGGCGGATCAGGGACGAACATTTAGCTGTGACGTTTCTTCGGTTCTGTCGTGTTCTGCGGTCGCAGCCACTCCGCAGGCTCGAGTGTTGGGATTCCCAAATGCCTTTTTGGGGATCTTTTTCGAGGCCGTCGTCTTGACCGTTTCCTTCGCTCTCATTGCAGGGGTACGTTTTCCGAAATGGTATTTCCTGGGGGTTGAAGCTCTCTATACCATCGGCCTGCTCTTCGCATATTGGCTCTTCACGCAGTCGTATTTCGTCATTCACGTGTTGTGTCCGTGGTGTTTGCTCATCACAATAACGACGACGCTTGTGTGGTTTGGACTTACACGAGTATGCATTTCTCAGGGAGTACTCCCCGCACCTGCGTGGTGGAAGTCTGTGATGAAGGCCGGTGGAGACTGGCTGGTCGTCGTCCTCGTTATTGCAGCTGTTCTTGCGATGATCGTTGTGCGATACGGTTCAGTACTTTTCGGTAATTGATCAGTTGGTGCTCAATCGGTCTTCAAATGCCGGTTCAATGTGTTGAACTAGGTGTATGGTGATGGACGCGTTGCCCCTTCCGGGTTTTGAATCAGACCGTGATGTACCACGGTTGATTGCGCATGTCTATGTTGATTCTGACCTTTCACACCTTGATTACCCGCTGGATTATCTCGTCCCCACCCAATGGGAGTCGATGGATCTCACTGGATTTATCGTGCAGGTTCCCCTTGCGGGACGAAAACGAATTGGATGGGTCGTTTCGTGTGAAAAACGCAGTAACATCGACGCGGCCATCCGCGAAATTATCGATGTTGTTTCGACTATTTCAGTCGTTTCACCGAAGACTTTTGAATTAGCTGCATACGTAGGCAAGCGTTTTCTCGCAACCGCTTCTACGGTATTGGGAATCGCCATTCCTCCAAGGCGTGCACGGGTTGAGCAAGAATCAATGTCCTCAAGGCCTGCTGAGTTGAAGATCGGGCAGGGAGATCCCTGGGAAGCTTTTGAACTTGGCCATGCATTTCTTGAACATGTGAGTCAGGGTGAGTGCCCGCGCGCCGTATGGACATCAATTCCAGGACGATCAGAATCTGAAATCGCCCATCTTATTTCTTCTGTTCAAAACGCTGGAAAGACGGCTCTTATCGTTGTGCCGACTTCTCGAGTTGCCGGTGAACTAGCTTCTTCGTTGTCTACGATTTTTGACGCATCGATCCCCATTTACACCACAGAGCAGACGGCCAGCGAGCGCTACCGTTTGTACCTTCAAGCGAAGATGGGGACGCATCGCGTCATCGTTGGAACGCGTTCGGCGGTGTGGCTTCCCATGAAGGACCTCGGTTTGATCGTTATCTGGGGCGATGGGGAGGACCATCTTCGTGAACCGCGCGCTCCGCGCACTGATGCATTGGACGTGGCGGTTGCACGTTCACATCTTGAACATGTCGCTCTTGCTGTTGGAAACTACTCTCGCTCGGTAAAAGCGCAGTATCTTGTCGAACGCTCCTGGGCGATTTCTCTTACTCCACAACGTGAGGTATTGCGAGCATCGACGGGACGTTTTGTCGTCGCTGATTCTTTTGATCAGGAGCGGCAGGGAAAGTCTGCTTTTACTTATCTACCACCGGATGCATTCTCCTGTATTCGTGCGGGATTGAAAGAGGGACCCGTTCTCATTCTTTCTGCGCATTCGGGATATATCCCTGTTGTCGGTTGTTCTCGTTGCGGAAGGCCTGCCCGCTGTGAATACTGCTCAGGACCGCTCCAATTAGAGGCTGACCATTCGATCGTGTGTTCATGGTGCGAGCGCAAGACCAAGAATTGGTCGTGCCTCAAATGCCAGGGGACAACCCTTAAATGGTGGCGCCTTGGCTCTGAGCGCATCGGCGAAGAAATCGGTCGTTCTTTCCCTCAAATTCCCTTAACCATCACTCAAGCGAATGACGAAACGCGTCCGCGTGTTGGTCCCGAAGCTCGGATAGTTGTCTCTACTCCTGGCGTGGAGCCTAAAGCTCAGGACGGCTACGCGGCAGTAATTATCCCCTCAGCCGCGGCGCTTGCCTCGAGGCCTGAGATGTGGGCCCCAGAAGAAGCCCTGCGCAGGTGGTTGAATGCCGGTGCGCTGGCCCGTGCTCACGGTCGAATATGGGTCTCTGCTGGGGTTGAACACGCGCTTGCACAGGCTCTCGTTAGATGGGCTCCCGAAGACTACATTCAGCAGCTTCTTGATGAGCGCAAGGCTCTTCGATTCCCACCAACTGCATCAATCGTTGCAATCGACGGACCTCTTGACCAAGTGAATGCTTTTTGTCAGGATCTCCCCGCAGAGTTAATCGGTATTGTTGATGCGCCTTCGGTCGGAAAGATCGGTCATCGTCCGGATGATCGGCGCGCTCTTATTCGCTGTGCGACAGCTGATTATCCTCAACTCGCACAAGTACTTCGCGAACGTAATGGTGTGCGTTCGGCACGTAAACGCTATCCGCTTCGCCTCACCTTGAATCCTCCTGAGCTGTTCTAGACAAGCCGATACACTATGAGCGTGCGTATTGTTTTTGCAGGTACCCCTGAGCCAGCGTTACCGACCCTTGAAGCCCTGATTTCCTCGCCACATGAGGTCGTTGGTGTTATTACTCGTCCTCCAGCAAAGAGCGGTCGTGGGCGCCATCTAGTCCCATCGCCCATTGCGCAGCGTGCAAGTGAAGCTGGAATTGATCTCTTCGAAACCTCGTCTCTTAAAGGAGACGAGGCCTTGGACCGCATTCGTGCGTGGAATGCTGATATCGCGGTTGTCGTCGCCTATGGCGCTCTGATTCCTCTGCGTGTGCTTGAGGCTA
>CALIZH010000275.1 GCA_938028585.1 uncultured Actinomyces sp.
TAGAAGAAGCTGCCCCCAGGCACAATCCCTCAAATTAGAACCCCAAATCTCGGGCGACTTGACGAAGACGAGTTGCCGATTCGGTCAATCCATCGCGCTCAGCAAGAGTGAGCGGCGGGTTCAGCACTCGGCCCGCTCCATCGCGACCAACCAAGGGCGGCGCTGCCATGCAGACATCCGAGATGCCTTCCCAGTCTTCAAGGAGCGTCGAGACAGTCAGCACACGCTGTTCATCACGCAAGACCGCACGTGCGATATTCGACCCAGCCAAGCCGATTGCGTAGTTTGTCGCACCCTTACCTTCAATGATCTTGTAGGCAGAGTTCACGACGTCCTTTGCAATCTGTTCGCGAAGCTCAGTATCAAAGAGTCGGCCTGAAAGCGTCGGTCCCCAGTGGCGCAGAGGAACATTACCAATCTCAGCGGAAGACCACAGGGCAACTTCAGAATCTCCGTGCTCACCGGCGACATACGCGTGAATGTTCTGAGTGGCAACACCTGTTTCGCGAGAAACGAGGTAGCGCAAACGCGAAGTGTCCAAAACCGTACCCGAACCGAAGACCTGATTACGCGGAAGCCCTGTAATCTTCAGCGCCGCATAGGTCACGACATCGACGGGGTTCGTGATGAACATAAAGCGAGCCTCGGGGGCAACATTCAACAGATTAGGGAGGATCTTACGCATGAGGTCAACGGTGGAACCAGCAAGTTCCAGTCGTGACTGACCGGGCTTTTGCTTGGCACCGGCAGTGACGATGACCAGGTCTGCTCCACGGACGATCTCGACATCATCCGAGCCCTCAATGGAGCCAGAAGGAGTGAACTGAATGCCATGCGCCATATCCAAGGCTTCGGCTTCCACCTTCGGCTTGTTGATATCGTGCAAGACGATGTCACGCGCATCTCCGCGCATCAAGCAGGCGTAGGCAACGGCAGTACCAACAGCACCTGCGCCAATAATCGCAATCTTTGAAGGACGGCCAGAAGAGCTGGGATACAAACTTTGTGAATGGGTGGGCATGAGCAACCTCCTAAACAAGTGAACAGCCCTATTCTCTCAGATCACTCTTCATCCTGATAGGCCAAAATCCCCTAATCGAACGAAGTGTGCTGCTTCAGTCTTCATGCAGCTCAGCATTGAGTCTTTCCAAAGCACCCGTCACAACATCAAGGTCACGGGTACGCCAAAACTCAGGCATCGACTGAATGATAAAACGCCCGTAGCTGCGGGACTGAAGCCGCGAATCAAGAACGGCAACAACGCCTCGGTCCTTATGGGATCGCAAAAGACGTCCGGCTCCCTGCGCCATCATGAGCGCAGCCCTGGTTACGCTCACTTGGAAAAAGCCCTTGCCGCCCTGCCGATCAGCATCCTCGGTCAAGGCCTTGACTATCGGATTTTTTGGATGAGGGAACGGAATTTTATCGATGACGACCAAGCGACATGAGTCCCCGACGACATCGACGCCCTGCCACAGCGACATCGTCCCAACCAAAACGGAATCGCGATTAGACCGGAAGCTCTTGATCAACGCTGGTAGAGAGTCCTCACCCTGGAGCAACACATCTGAGACACCCTCGGCTCGAAGCTTTTGCGCGCCCTGTCGCGCCGCCGCCCACGAGGCATAAAGAACAAGAGCTCCACCGCCACTGGCCTTGACCAAAGAGACCATCTGCTCCATCGCTGCTGGACTAGGTTGCCCATTACTCGGTGCTGGAAGTCCTGCTGCGATGTACAAGATCCCCTGGCGAGAAGCATCAAATGGCGATCCGACATCCACTCCCCTCCAGGGCAGTGGAGCCAAATTCAACCCCGTACTATACGCAAGCGAATCAAAACTCCCACCCAGACTCAATGTTGCAGAAGTCAAAATTGCCGGCCGCTCACCAAAGGCGTTGTCAGCCAAAGAAGGCGCAACTTGCAAGGGCGCGATCATCAAGGATGACAGGCCTCGGTCTTCATCGCGCTCAACCCAGGTCACGCTCTTCTCAGCGTCACGCCCCCACGCTTGCAGGACCTCATCAAGTTCATCACTAAAGGCTCGCACCAGAACTTTCGTCGCAGCCTCAAGTTGAAGAGTGGAAATCTGCGTATCAAGGTCACGTTTAGCCGTGTCCAAGGCGGACATGACTGGTTTGAGGCTTGTTCGGTCAGTCATTAACCCGACTTGGAAGCTCTGTAGGACAGCATCAAGCTGCGCGGCAACGTGATCAAGCGCATCAGTGTCCACAGAGGCCAAACTTCGAAGCCTGCGCGAAATCCGCGTCATAGACTTTAAGGAGAGTGCAACCGATGCCTGTTCACGAACTCGCTCAGCAAGCTCATGAGCCTCGTCAACCGCGAGCGCACCAATCGGTCCGAACAGATCGCTATCGCTCAAAGCGCTGATCCCCAACAACGAATGGTTGGTGACGACAACGTCGGCTTCTTGCGCGGTTTCACGGGCCACCTGGGGAAAACAGTCATCGATCATCGGACACTGCTTGCCCAGGCATTCCAGACGTGACACTGAAACTTGCGACCACGCTCGATCGCTTACCCCGGGATCAAGTTCATCTCGATCCCCCGTTTCCGTTTGCGAGGCCCAGCGACGTAGACGGACAATCTCCGCGCCCAACTCACTGGCCGGCGCGGCCTCGTCATCATCATCGCGCTGGTTTGGAACATCAAAGAGCGTCCCTTCCAGGGGGTATCCGCCGCCAAGTCGGAAGGTGCACAGATAGTTATTCCACCCTTTGAGGAGGGCGACCCGAGGCCTGCGTCCGTGAACGTCTTCAATTGCCCGGGCTGCGACAGGGGCATCTTTGGTGAGGATTTGGTGCTGGAGGTTCAGTGTTGCGGTAGAGACAAGGACTCTTTCATCTCGGCTCACCGCAAAATCCATAAGAGGAATCAAGTAACCAAGAGATTTACCCGTACCAGTTCCTGCCTGAACAAGAAGGTGCTCAGGAGCTTCAAGGGCACTGCAGATTTCCTCGAGCATCGTCTCTTGTCCGCTGCGCACCTGACCGCCCATCTCGTGAACAGCCGCGCTCAGCGCTTGCTTCGCTGTTGCGAGGCTCATTCGTAGTCCTCAGCAGGGGCCGCCATGTCTGGCTCGGACATACCTTGAGAACCAAGGCTTGGAGATTCTCCCTGCAATGGAAGAGCAACTGCTCGCACAGCCGCAGCTAATGCTCCGTCAACGCGAGCACGAATGCGCTCGCCCTCGCCAAGGTACTCTTCCGCAAGGACTTCACCTTCTTCGTGGATACGATGGATGAGCGCTCCGTAAATATAGGGAACGACGCAGTCGATGACCTCGCGGGGGCGCGGGAGCATTGATGCGATGGCTTTTTGAAGCTCGGAAATCCCCTCGCCAGTCACAGCACTGACAAGCACGGCACGCTCGCTCAGAGAACGGACAAATGCCCGTTGCTCATCACTGGCAAGATCTGCCTTATTGAAGACGATGAGCTCGGGAATATCGCGCGCTCCTTCAATAGTATCCAGAACCGAATGAACAGCCTGGATCTGGCCAATTGGATCGGGGTGCGCAGCATCGACAACGTGAAGGATCACATCGGCCTCGCCGACTTCTTCCAAGGTCGAACGGAAGGCCTCAACAAGCTGGGTAGGAAGGCGCGACACAAAGCCAACGGTGTCTGAAAGCGTGTAGGCACGCCCATCCTCTGTTTGCGTACGACGGACCGTCGGGTCAAGGGTTGCAAAGAGAGCATCTTCAACCAAGACATCCGCACCCGTCAGGGCATTGAGAAGCGTGGATTTTCCAGCATTTGTGTAGCCAGCGATGGCAACGGAAGGAATGGTTGAACGCGAACGATTAGCGCGCTGCGCTTGGCGAGCCGGTTCCATTCGGCGAATCTGCTCGCGCAGTTTTGCCATGCGGTTTCGAATACGGCGTCGATCCAGCTCAATTTTCGTTTCGCCTGGGCCTCGCGAACCAATACCTTCACCCGAGGCGACGCGGCCGCCAGCCTGACGCGACATCGAATCACCCCACCCGCGAAGACGCGGAAGGAGGTATTCCAACTGTGCCAATTCGACTTGAGCTTTACCCTCTCGCGATTTGGCATGCTGAGCGAAGATGTCCAAAATCAATGCGGTTCGGTCAACAACCTTGATCTTGACAACGTCTTCCAAGCCGCGTCTTTGGGAAGGGGCAAGATCACCATCAACAATGATTGTGTCTGCACCATCAGCAGCAACAAGCTCAGCCAATTCACGAGCTTTACC
>CALIZH010000276.1 GCA_938028585.1 uncultured Actinomyces sp.
GCGGCCTTTGATGCGCGCGCACGTGAAACCATGAAAATATCCTCCGGTTCTTTCACTTCGTAGTCAGTGTCAGTGTAGCGCTCTCATCATCGCGTTGACGCCACGGTCGGATTGAGAACCTTTGTCAGAAGGTTCTCAATCCATTCAAGCAAGGCATGATCGGTCAAAGGCACTCCCCCAACCCGCGCCGTCATGGGGAGCGGAACCAAAAGTTGGCGAACCGCAGCCTTAACGACACAACCGGGGTACAAACGCTTCAGACGCAGCGCCTGAGACTCCTTCAATTCGATCGGGTGAATACGCAGGTACTTGCCCTGTGTAGCGACTTCGTCAATTCCGATTTGTCGAAGAAGAGCACGTAGGCGCGCAATTTCGAAGAGCAAGTCCACCTGAGGCGGAATGGGGCCGTAGCGGTCTGTAATTTCGTCGCGCAGATCCTTTTCCTGCTCACTGTTTTCCACCGCAGCGATCTTGCCGTAGACCTCCAAACGCAAGCGTTCTGCGGAAATATAGCTTTCGGGAATATGCGCATCAACGGTCACGTCTAGGCGCAGATCCTTCTTCTCTTCCTTGCGCTGACCCTTGAATGCGGCAACCGCATCGGCAACCATCCGAACGTAAAGGTCAAAGCCCACGCCTTCAATGTGTCCCGACTGTGCACCGCCCAGAAGGTTACCGGCGCCTCGGATCTCAAGATCACGCTGCGCAACGGCAAGCCCCGCCCCCAGATCAGCGTTCTGGGCAATCGTCTGCAACCTCTCATGAGCGGTTTCTGAAAGCGGGCGATCCGAGGGATAGAAGAAGTAGGCATATGCGCGCTCGCGGCCTCGGCCCACACGCCCACGCAACTGGTGCAATTGGGACAGACCAAAGGTATCCGCGCGGTCAACGATCAACGTATTTGCATTGGAAATATCCAGACCGGTTTCCACGATGGTCGTGCACACCAGCACGTCAAAATCGTGGTTCCAGAAATCAACGATGACGCTTTCCAATTGATGTTCGTTGAGCTTTCCATGGGCCACTCTAATTCGCGCCTCGGGAACAAGTTCTTGAATATGCGCGGCGACCGATGCGATGGAGTCCACGCGGTTGTGCACGTAGAACACCTGCCCATCGCGCAGGAGCTCTCGGCGAATCGCCGCGCTGACCTGCGCATCGGTGTGGGCACCCACAAAGGTCAGGACGGGCTGTCGTTCTTCGGGAGGAGTCTGGAGGATCGACATTTCACGAATACCCGAAACCGCCATCTCCAAAGTTCTGGGAATAGGCGTTGCCGACATCGAGAGAACATCAACATCCGCGCGCAGAGCCTTAAGCGTTTCCTTGTGTTCAACGCCAAAACGTTGTTCCTCATCAATGATGACCAGACCCAAGTCCTTGAAAGCAATGGCACCGCTGAGCAGCGAGTGGGTACCAATCACCAGGTCCACTCCTCCCGAGGCCAAGCCTTCCTTGACTTTCTCTGCTTCCTTCGGCGTTGAGAAGCGCGAGAGGGTGCCGATCGTCACTGGGAATCCCGCGTAACGCTCCGCAAAGGTTTCCGCGTGCTGCTGAACCAGAAGAGTCGTTGGAACCAACAGCGCGACCTGCTTGCCATCTTGAATAGCCTTAAAAGCCGCGCGCACGGCAATTTCGGTCTTTCCGTAGCCGACATCGCCCGTCAGCAGACGGTCCATGGGCATCGGCTTTTCCATATCCGCCTTGACCTCGTCGATGGTGACCAGCTGATCGGGAGTCTCGACGTAGGGGAAGGAATCTTCCAATTCGCGTTGCCAGGGGGTATCTGGGCCGAAGGCATGACCCTTCGTCGCCTGACGGACGGCGTACAGGCGGATGAGCTCTTGCGCGATTTCCTTAACGGCTTTGCGCGCCTTAGCTTTTGTTTTCTCCCAGTCGGCACCGCCCATCTTGGTCAGTGCGGGCTGATCCGAGCCGGTGTATTTCGAGATCTGATCCAGGCTATCTGTGGGGATGAAGAGACGGTCTCCGGGCTGGCCTCGTTTCGACGGCGCGTATTCCAAGACCAGGTAGTCCCTGGTCACCTGACCATCGCCGCGTCCAACGGTGCGGGACACCAATTCAATGAAGCGCCCAATGCCGTGCTGGTCGTGGACGATGTAGTCCCCCGGATGGAGGCTCAGCGGATCAACGCCCTTGCGTCTCCTTGAGGGCATCTTGCGCATATCGCGAGT
The DNA here is from genome assembly GCA_938028585.1 of uncultured Actinomyces sp. Taxonomy (GTDB): domain Bacteria; phylum Actinomycetota; class Actinomycetes; order Actinomycetales; family Actinomycetaceae; genus Pauljensenia. The sequence goes on from CALIZH010000276.1 coordinate 2,196, forward strand.
CGTCGCTCCAACCCGCCCAGAAAGATCCGACTCAGAGATAATCGCCAGTTTCAGATCCGGCGCGACGAAACCCTTCGTACGGGGAGCCGCCACAACATCAAGAACCGATGAATCCTGCGTGGGGTCGATTTCTTGAACAATTCGGCTTCCGATTCCCGCATCGGTTGCAATCGAATACAGGCGCCGTGCAGGGCCCTCACCTTCTGCTGCAAGGATGAGCGTCCATCCGCTGCGGATAAGCGTTCGAATATCCTCAAGTGCGCGGGTGTAGTCCCCTCGGTAGGGACGAACATCGCGCGCGCCAAGCGCCACCAAGGTGTCCGACACGATGACCGAGTGCGCTTCCTTTTTGAGCAGCACCCCCGATGTGGCTTCGCTTTCCACCCCGTCCCCGAGGCCGTGGGAATTCTTGGCCATGGCCTCGGCAAGTTCAGCCGGGGGAAGCGCCGTCAGCTCCCACCACGGGCGCCCCTGCGCTCCCCAAATTTCCTCTAGGGGAATGAAGGAGGCATCACCCGCCTCGAGAGGGACCGCTCCCCCACCTGCTGCCTGTGACCATGCAGCAGAGAGAAATTCTTCGGTTGTCGCAACCAAGTCCGCGCCGCGAGCGCGAATACGTTCGGGATCGATGGCGACAAATAGCCCGCCCGCGGGGATCAGGTCAAGGAAGGAATCCATTCCACCGACGAGGATCGGCGCCAAAGATTCGAGGCCGGGAGCCGCAATCCCCTGAGAGGCAAGCTCGAGGATCTCTGCGGCGCCGGGCAGACGATCCATCTCGGTGCGAGCCTTTGCACGAACTTGAGGCGTCAGCAGTAATTCGCGGCAGGCAACAGCCCAGACACCCGAATCAACAACTCCCAATGTTCGTTGATCTTGCAGCGAGAAGGCGCGGATTTCATCGACCTCATCCCCCCACAATTCGATACGCAGAGGGTGTGCCTCCTGGGGCGGGAAAACATCAAGAATGCCACCGCGAACCGAGAATTGTCCGCGCTGCTCAACCATATCGACGCGCGTATAACCCAGGTTTTCAAGCTCTCGAGCAAGGTTGGGTAGATCGACAATATCTCCGGCTTTAACGCGTACGGGAGCGCGATCCGAAATCCCGTGAATGATGGGCTGCATGAGCGCGCGAACTGGGATGACGACAACATTCAGTGCCCCGGCATGTTCGTCTCCCGATTGCGGGTGGATCAGACGACGTAGGACAGCGATTCTTTGCGCCATAGTGTCGACCTGTGGCGACAGGCGCTCGTGAGGCAGCGTTTCCCATGAGGGGAAAACCTCGACGTCTTCAACCCATGCGCGCAAGGCACTTGCGGTTTCTTCTGCTTCACGTCCCGTAGGAACAACGACGTAAATTGTCTTATCCCGACGTTGAGCCATTGAGGCGATCAGAGGAATGCGAGCACCCGCAGGCGCAACGACGCATCCTGATTCACCGTGATCGATGGATTCAAGGACGCAATGAAGCGCCTCATCCTGAGCAAAGACGGGAAGAAGAGCAGAAAACTGTGGCACTTAGGCTCCCTGACGCGTGTGCAGGCGCTGCTGCGCCTCACTGAAACTGGTGGTCACAATATCTTCGACAACATCGGCGGCCTGGGCGATGGTGACAGCTAGGTCATCAAGCTCGCTGCCATTCATCCGCGCTAAGACGTAATCGGCTGGATTCATACGTCCCGGCGGACGTCCAATCCCGATACGAAGGCGGTTGTAGTCTTTTGTCCCCAGTACCTGGGAGATCGACTTCAAGCCGTTGTGCCCGCCTTCGCCACCACCTGTCTTCAAGCGCAATGAGCCAGCGGGAAGGTCCAGATCATCGTGGACAACCAAAAGATGCGAGGGATCAACATTCATGAACTTTGTAAGGCGACCAATGGGGCCGCCGGAGGTGTTCATGTAGGAGTCACTGGTTGCCAGAATAACGCGGGGCCCAGGGATCCCTCCGGGGAGCATTCCCAGCCGAATATCCGCGCAGTGGGTTCCTGAGCGGTGCGAACTCAGCTGCACTCCCGCATTGTGGGCAAGAAGATCGATGAGCATATGGCCGACATTGTGACGGGTATTGGCGTACTGCGCGCCAGGGTTACCCAGGCCGACAACCATCCAGGGATCCGTTGAAGTCATAGAACGATTGTGCCACCCCCTTCCTGCATCTGCGTCCAGGAAAGAGGTGGCACACCTCGCTCATCCGTCAATTGCGCGGCATCAGAGTTTGCCGGCCGGCGCAGAAGGTACAGCGACAATGAATGCCGGGGCATCCAATCCGCGTTCGCTATAAGCCTGCGCGACCGCCTGTGCGGTTTCCTCTAGGCGCTCGCGGTCAACAAGCGCAATTGCACTTCCACCAAAGCCGCCACCGGTCATTCGCGCTCCGTAGGCTCCTGCTGCTCGCGCGGCATCAACGGCAACGTCGAGCTCCAGGCACGACACCTCGTAATCATCGCGCAGTGAGTCATGTGAATCATTCATGAGAGCGCCCACGACTTTGAGGCGTTCCCCCTCAAGTGGGCCCTCCTGCAGGAGCTCAATAAGGGCACGGGTGCGCGCAATTTCAGAAACAACGTGACGCATACGCTTGATCAAGCGCTCATCACTCAAAGCTTGAGTGGCAGCCTCGAGGTCCTCGACGTCAACAAGCTGATCAACGCCCAACTGGCGTGCGGCCTCTTCACAATCGGCACGACGCTGACCGTACTGTCCATCTGCAAGGGAATGAGCAGCACGGGTATCAATGACCAGCAAAGCAAGCCCTTGCGATTCCAGATCGAAAGGAATGTGCTCAACACTCATATCTCGACAATCCAGTGCCAGTGCGTGTCCACTGAGGCATCGCAGTGAAGCAGTCTGGTCCAAGCCGCCGGTGTTCGCGCCTGCGATCTGATTTTCTGCCATGCGAGCACACTCGACGAGGATTGCTCGCCCCTTATCGTTCGGCGAACTCAGCGGTCCCGCCAGCCCCAGGTTTTCGGCCTCGTCAATCGCGACAGCCATCGCACACTCGAGTGCAGCCGAAGAAGAAAGCCCGCCACCGCGGGGTACGCAGGAGTAGAGCGCGGCGTCAAAACCGCGAAGGGGACCATACCCCGACTTTTCGAGGGCCCACGCAACGCCAGAAAGATACGCTGCCCAGCCATTCACTTCGCCCTCGCAGCCGCGCGGAGCAATGAGGTCGAGGTCTAACTCATCCACGGCCTCGCGAGTCTGGGGGGACACTAGGCGCAGCAAACGGTCTTCGCGAGGGGCATAGGCAATGAACGCCCGATGCGGCAGGGCGATTGGCAGACAGGGACCACCGTTGTAGTCGACGTGCTCGCCAATAACGTTGACACGTCCAGGGGCAGACCAGACATCTTGGGGCTGGTAGCCAAAAGTTTCTTCAAAGAGCTGAGCAGCTAGTTCGCGTCCTTCTTCGGCGCTTAAAGCCGCTGACCATGACAGTTCCACGTGCACACTTCCTTGGGTGTTTCAAACTCGTACACTACCGACAAGCCTAGCCTATTCAGGCAGTTCTCTACGCAACGATCTTTGCCAGCTCAATGTGCTTCGGACCCCTACGGCCATGTACCATGAGCAGGTTCCTATTCCCCATTTCAGGTAGTTCAATGTATCTTCCACAGCGCTTACCGGGCCAAGAATGGCTGGGCGTTGTTGTTGCCCTGCCTGAACCATGGGTGAGCGTTCTTACCGATATCCGCGTGAGCCTTGGGGATGATCAGGGTACGAAAGTGCCCGCGCACATCACGATTCTTCCGCCAACAGCGGTGGATATGGAACGTCGCGAGGAAGTGATCGAACACCTTCGCGGCGTCGCTCAGCGTTACACGCCTTTCCGCGTCACCCTGGGAGACACCGGCACTTTCCGTCCCGTTTCTCCCGTGGTTTACCTTTCCCTTGCCGAGGGCGAGCGCGAGTGCACGATGTTGGCCGAAGATATTCGCTCGGGTCCCTTGGATGCACCTGTGCGCTTCCCCTATCACGCTCACGTCACCTTGGCGCAGGGCGTCCCCGACGCGGTCCTTGATCGCGCAATGAGTTTGGGCCCCTGCGACGAGGCCTCGTGGATGGTTCCCGGATTCCGCTTAGATCGCGTGGATGAGAACGGCGTCTACTCTTCCATGGCCCTCTTTGATTTCGAGAGCGCCTGAGTTCTTAGAGTTCGTAGCTCACCGAAAGTGGGGCGTGGTCGCTCCAGCGTTCCTCGTACGAGGCCGCACGGCCGATTGAGAAAGACTGAGCCTTTGCAGCCAGCGCAGGTGTTGCGAACTGATAATCGATACGCCAACCGGTGTCATTGGTAAATGCCTGACCGCGCTGGGACCACCAGGTGTAGGGACCCTGAACATCTCCAGCAAGGTCGCGCATGACGTCGTGCCACCCCGCGTCAAGCCACTGATCCAGGAATGCAATTTCCTCGTCGAGCACGCCCGCACGCTTATTGTGGTTCGAGGTCCAATTCTTAATATCGGACCTGGTGCGAACGATATTGAAATCGCCAGCCACAACGGTTCCTAAGACGTCGGTAGAACCCGCTTCGGCCTCGGAAAGAAGCTCGCCCATGCGCTGACCAATACGCGGGAGGTGAGCCATCTTCGCGTCCTGCTTGGGGGTGTCTTTTTCGCCCGAGTGGAAGTAGGCCGAAACAACGCGGACGCGCCCCGCTTTGGTTTCAACCACTGCTTCTAGCCAGCGTCCCGAATCAACGTCAGTTTCCTGGTCATCAAGACAAAGGCGCGGTTCTCCACTGATATGAGCGCTGTCCTTGCGCACTGCAACTGCAACGCCAGCGCGTCCCTTGATTCGGCAGGGAAGAATGATGCTCTCCCACGAATCGCCCAGCAGTTCAGTGGCGATTTCTTCATCTGCACGGACTTCTTGGAGAAGAAGAACATCACAGGGGTTGGCGTCGAGCCACTCCATCATGCCCTTGCGGTGTGCGGCGCGGATTCCGTTGACATTAACGCTGGTAACAGTGAAAGCCATGGGCTTCAGTGTACTTGCTTGCGAATCGGCAGGCTGGGAGAGGATCCTTTGCCTTCAGTGAAATCGCACTCTATCAAGTGCAGACACAGCCATTGACGAACTAGCTTTATGGAGATAGATCCTTCTACCCAAGGAGTCCCATGCGCGCTGTAGTCATGCACGAACCCGGCAACGTCACCGTCGAAGACATGCCGATGCCATCCATCCTGGAACCCACTGACGCCATCATCAAGCTGGCGGCCACGTGCATCTGCGGCTCGGACCTGTGGCCCTACCGCGGTGCTCAGCCCGTCCACGAACGGCGCATGGGCCACGAGTACGTCGGCACGGTCACAGAGGTTGGCTCCGCCGTCACAACCGTCAAGCCCGGCGACTTCGTCGTCGGTTCCTTCTGCATTTCCTGCGGTGAGTGCGAAATCTGCCGCGCCGGATACCCCTCGCGCTGCGCGACCGCCGCCGCCCAAGGAGATCCTTTCGTCGGCACGCGCGCAGGCGGCACCCAGGCCGAGTACGCTCGCGTGCCCCTCGCTGACGGCACGCTCGTCAAGACACCCGCCACCCCCACGTCCGAGCAGATTCCCTCGCTCCTGGCCGCCTCCGATGTGCTCGGCACCGGCTGGTTCGCCGCCGACGAGGCCGGGGCTGGTCCCGGCACAACTATCGTCATCGTGGGCGACGGGGCCGTGGGCCTGGGCGCGATCATCGGCGCCCGCCAGCTGGGCGCATCCCGCATCATCGCGATGTCGCGCCACGCGGACCGCCAGGCGCTGGCTCTTGAGTTCGGGGCGACCGACATCGTCGAAGAGCGCGGCGAGGAGGGCATCGCCCGCATCAAGGAACTGACAGACGGCCTGGGCGCTGACGGCGTCGTCGAGGCGGTGGGCAACGAAGCATCCTTCGACCAAGCTCTGGGCTGCGTGCGCCCCGGTGGCCACCTGTCATTCGTGGGCGTTCCCCACGGCGTCTCCCTAGACATGAGTCGCATGTTTAGTGCGGAGGTGCACATGTTCGGCGGTCCCGCTGCCGTGCGCAAGTACCTGCCGACCATGATTGATCTGATCTACCGCGGTGAGATCAACCCGGGTGCCGTCTTCGACTTAGTCCTGCCGCTTGAGCAAGCCGCCGAAGGTTATTCCGCAATGGACGAGCGCCGCGCAACAAAGGTGATGTTGACACTCTAATCACCAGCTCCGTCAACTCTCAGTGCCCTGTCTTCAGTCAAGACAGGGCGCTATGCTTGCCTCATGCGTTCTTCACTCACTCCTTCTCCCCAAGACGAACATCTGGCGGCTCCGTGTGTACCCGGGGTGAAGGAAGATCCCTGTGCAGAGTCACTGAACACCATTGACGGACGCACTGAATCCACAACGCATTCCCACGGTCACGATCATTCGCACGGACATGCTGCCTCTCGAAAGAGGCTTGCGATTGCGCTGGCAATTACAGGGACGATTTTCATCGCAGAACTTGTTGCCGCTTTCTTCACATCTTCTTTGTCTCTTGCGGCCGATGCCGGACACATGGCGGTTGATTCTGCCGGGCTCGTCATCGCTTTTATCGCGACAACGCTTGCTTTGCGTCCCCGCGATAACCGGCGGACATGGGGATGGGCACGATCGGAAGTTCTTGCCGCAGCCTTCCAAGCTGGCATGTTGGTCATCATCAGTCTTTTGGTTGCGGTTGAAGGCATTCAGCGCTTGCTCTCCCCCGTTGAGGTCCATGCAACACCCATGCTGTGGGTTGGAATTTTAGGTTTGGTGGCAAACGCGCTCTCACTCTTGGTCCTGATCGGTGGACACCATGCATCCCTCAATATGCGCGCTGCCATTCTTGAAGTGGCCAATGATGCCTTGGGGTCCCTGGCGGTCATCATTGCTGCAATCGTTGAATTGATCGGCGGATGGAATCGCGCAGATGCCGTGGCCTCGATCTTCATCGCACTGCTTATGGCTCCGCGAGCCTGCATGCTACTACTTCGCACTCTGCGAATTTTGATGGAGGAAGTGCCCGAGGAAATCGATCTTGCACAGGTCCGCCAGCACATGCTGTCGATTCCGCTAGTCGAGGAGGTCCACGACCTTCACGTGAGCTCAGTGGCTTCGAACCTCATCACCGTCACCGCACATATTGAGGTTGCCGAGGCCGTCACCGCCAGCCAACGAGACCAGATCATTCACTCACTGAACGAATGCGCGATGCACCATTTCCCCGTTGAAATCGCGCACTCAACCTTCCAGGTCGAATCAATCTCCCACGCAAAACACGAGCACCTTCAACACTAAAACCATTTTTCGGCTCTACGCTCTTCGTTTCTCTCAGGCTGCTCAGGGATAGACCCACACACGGGCACTGTGCACGTATAAGCGAGGGCCGCAGCCACTGCCTCGGCAATGACCACAGCCCTCGAACGTTTACTCAGCCGTCTAACGTCAGCGATTCGCGCGGTAGAACTCGATGAGCGAACGAGTCGAGGAATCCTGTTGGTCCAAAACGCTCTGGTCACCCTCGATTGCG
>CALIZH010000277.1 GCA_938028585.1 uncultured Actinomyces sp.
GAGTTTTGTGACCGTAGGCATTCCAGTGCGTAAACCAGCCGAACCATGAGGCGACATACGTGATCATTGCGGGCGGAACCATGGCTAAGAATGCAACAGAGGTGTCATTGATCAAAGTTGCGTAAAACGCGCGCGGATGCCCAAAACGACGGCGCGTCATCCAGTTGCGGAAAGCGACAAACAACCCCAAGACAGCGAGCGCGTAGAGACCCGACCATTTGACCGACATTGCAAGTCCGCACAAGATGCCTGCGACCAATAGCCACCAGCGTGCACCCGCATGAGGTCCGATTCGAGAGGGATTGTCAGGATCCGGCTTCCATTGGGAAAGTTTTTCGACCAAACGTGGATGCGAGATCTCCTGATCTTTCAGGACGGCAAGGAATGCGGCAGCGGCAAACATCGCCAGGAATACATCCAGAAGACCGGTTCGCGAGAGAACAATCGCGATGCCATCTGTTGCCATAAAGAATCCCGCAAGCGCTGTGATAGCGGGGGAGCGGAACAGATGCTGTGCGATTCGCGCGGTGAGGAAGACAAGAATAATTCCTGCGATGGCTGCACTGATGCGCCAGCCGACCGGGTTGGTTGCTCCGAAGATGCGCATTCCCAAGCTGATCAGCCACTTTCCGACCGATGGGTGGACGACGTAACCACCATTGGTCGAAAGCCCGGAGTAATCACCCGAGATGAACATCGGGTCGTTATCCTTCGCCCAGCTTCCCTCGTAGCCCAAAGTCATCAGGGAGTAGGCATCTTTGACGTAGTAGGTCTCATCGAAGACCAGAGTCTTAATTGTTCCAAGACCGGGAAGCCTGATGAGCGCTGCCAAAAGCGTCGTCAAAAGAGTTGCAATCCAGCCGGCTTGTGCAGACATCGGGAAACGTGCCCACTTTGGAATGGGGACGGGCTTCCATTCGCGTCCCGTTCCTTCGGAAGTGGCATCCGCATCTTCGCTCTCTGAGGTCAGGTCGAGCTCTTCGGCTTCAGTGCGCGCTTCGTTCTTATTTTCATCACTGGCGCTACCAGGCTTTTCCTCAACAGAGGAGGCCATGAGCTCTTCGCTCTCTGCCGAGGCCTCGTCCGCCTCTGCTGGCGGGATAGGCTCGCCTTTCTCGGCCTCGGGAAGAGGCTCGGAGCAAGCAGCCGGGGAAGTCTGATCCGGACCCAAGGCGGGGTCTTCGGGAATATCTGAATCGGAAAGAGTCTTGTCGTCCACCCGATCAGTTTACCGAGGCCCCTGCTCAACTGGAGTAGCACACCCAAAGGTGCGACGATTGACGCGTGAGTGAAGACCAGGATTACATTCAGGCCCCCGCGTCGATCCTCCTTGCGGCCACCCCGATTGGCGATGTGCGCGATGTTTCCGCGCGCCTGGCCCCCGCACTTGAGCAGGCGGACATTATTGCTGCCGAAGACACGCGCCGTCTCCTCGCCTTGGCCTCGAGAATGGGAATCCGACTGACTGCGAAGCTCATCAGCCTGCACGACCACAATGAGTCCGCCAAGGCCTCGGCAGTCGTCGAGCAGGCGCGAGCGGGTGCGCGCGTCGTCATGGTCTCCGATGCGGGAATGCCGACGGTTTCCGACCCCGGGTTCCGCCTGGTTCACGAGGCCACGGCGGCTGGTGTCCATGTCAGCGTCCTGCCGGGGCCCTCGTCTCCCGTTACTGCGCTGGCCCTATCGGGGCTTCCCTCCGATCGCTTTGCTTTCGAGGGTTTCCTTCCCCGAAAAACTGGTGAAGCAACGCGCTATTTGAAGGCCCTTGCGCAAGATCCTCACACCCTGATCTTCTTCGAATCACCTAAACGTGTCCATGACACTCTGCTTCTCATGGCTGAGGTTTTTGGCGCCGATCGCCAAGCTGCGCTGTGTAGAGAGCTCACAAAAACCTACGAAGAGGTGATCCGTGGGAGCCTCGCAGAACTGGTTGAGGCCACAGAAGGTGAAGTTCTTGGAGAGATCACCCTGGTAATTGCACCCGGACATGCGCAGGGCAATGCGGATGACCATGTCGAGGCAGTGCTTGCCTTGGCAGCAGAGGGGATGCGTTTGAAGGATGCCGCCGCAGAAGTCGCCGAGGCCACGGGGCTACGCAAGAACGAGCTCTACCGGGCGGCACTTGCGCGCACAAGCTAGGGGAGTGCGCACAAGCTAGGAGAGCGCTCCGGATAAAGCGAGCGGTGCGAATCAGGGGAGTGGGTGCGAATCAGTCCTTCGAGGGGACCAACTCAACTCCGGCCTCGGCCATGCGATGGGCCGCGAGCTCGCCCAACTCGGGGCTGACGGGCTCAGTGAGGTCGGTGAAGACTCGCACTTTAAAACCGTCCTTCACGCCGTCCAGCGCTGTTTCGCATACGCAGTGGGACTGAGCAAGGCCAACGACATCCAGCGAATCAATGCCTTTGTCGCGAAGGAGCTCAAGCAAGGGGCGTTTCGTTGCTACATCCTCACCATCGAAGGCAGAATACGCGGCCTCGTACATGCCCTTGTGGATGGTGACATCCGCGTGGAGGGCAGCAAGGGCTGGGTGCAACTCGGCCTCGGCAGTACCTGCAACGCCGTGAGGAGGCCAGGTGTCAACGAAGTCGGGATGGTCAGAGAAATGTGTTCCCGGATCAATATGCCAATCCTGCGAGGTCACAATGCAGTCGTAATCCGCTGCGTGAGCGGCAACAAAATCAGCGACGCGCTGAGCGCAGGCATTCCCACCTTCAACAGGAAGAGCACCGCCCTCGCAAAAAGTAGGTTGAACATCAACAATGATGAGCGCGCGGGGCATAACATCCTCCCAAAGTATGAGCAGCGTATGCTTCGAGAATAGGGCAGGGACGACTGGAACGCCAATAGGCACTAGACTAGGGGACCATGAGTCGTATTTTGTCTGCCGTTGCATGGCCCTATGCCAACGGCCCTCGCCACATTGGTCACGTTGCCGGTTTCGGAGTTCCCTCCGATGTTTTCTCTCGCTACATGCGAATGGCCGGGCACGACGTGCTCATGGTGTCCGGCACCGACGAACACGGAACCCCCATTCTGGTTGCTGCCGATGGCGCCGGAATGAGCGCGCGCGAGCTGGCCGACCAGAACAATCGACTCATCGTCGAAGACCTGGTTCAGCTGGGACTGTCCTACGACCTTTTCACACGCACGACCGCTGGAAATCACTACAGCGTTGTCCAAGACATGTTCCGGACCGTCCGCGATAACGGTTACATGATTGAACAGGTCACCCGCGCGGCGATCTCGCCTTCGACCGGACGCACTCTTCCCGACCGTTACATCGAAGGTACCTGTCCGATTTGTGGTGCTGAAGGCGCTCGCGGTGACCAGTGCGATAACTGTGGCAACCAGCTCGATCCCACGGATCTGATCAATCCTCATTCGCGAATCAACGGCGAAACCCCAGAATTCGTGGAGTCCGTCCACTACTTCCTGGATCTTCCCGCACTGGCCGACGCGCTTTCCGCGTGGCTGGATGATCGTGATCGTTCCGGCACGTGGCGTCCCAACGTCATCAAGTTCTCGAAGAACTTCCTTGAGGACATTCGCCCGCGTGCAATGACACGCGATATTGACTGGGGAATCCCGGTTCCCGGTTGGGAAGACCAGCCCGGTAAGCGCCTGTACGTCTGGTTCGACGCGGTTATTGGCTACCTGAGCGCTTCAATTGAATGGGCGCGCCGCACGGGGGATCCCGAAGCGTGGCGCCAGTGGTGGAATGATCCGGAAGCCCTGACCTACTACTTCATGGGTAAGGACAACATCGTCTTCCACTCGCAGATCTGGCCCGCCGAACTGCTGGGTTACAACGGCCAGGGATCTAAGGGCGGCCAGCCCGGTGACCTTGGCGTACTTAACCTGCCCACCGAGGTTGTCTCTTCAGAGTTCCTCACCATGGAAGGTAAGAAGTTCTCTTCTTCGCACGGCATTGTGATCTATGTGCGTGACATGCTCAGCCGCTACCAGGCTGATGCACTGCGCTACTTCATTTCTGCGGCTGGTCCCGAGTCCTCTGATGCAGATTTCACCTGGGCAGAATTCGTGCGTCGCACGAACGGCGAGTTGGTGGCAGGCTGGGGCAACCTGGTCAATCGCACCGCCTCGATGATCCACAAGAAGTTCGGCGAGATTCCGGCACCGGGAGAGCTCCAAGAAATCGATCGCGCGCTGCTGGACGCGATCGCGGCAGGTTTTGACGAGGTCGGAGACCTGATCCGTCACCACCGCCAGAAGGCCGCTCTTGCCGCTGCAATGCGTTTGGTCGGCGAGGCCAACAAGTACGTTGCAGATACTGAGCCTTTCAAGCTCAAGGCCCCCGAAGAACGCGAGCGCTTGGCGACCGTGTTGTGGACGCTGGCACAAGCCGTGGCCGATCTGAACCTCATGCTTTCTCCCTTCTTGCCCCACGCAGCAAATGATGTGGACCGCGTGATGGGAGGTAGCGGCGAGATCGCTCCCATGCCCTACATCAAGGAAGTTGAGGAACTGGACCCTGAGGTTCTTCCCGCAGACTTCGAAGGCCGCACGGGATACCCGGTTATTACCGGAGACTACACGAATGTTCCCACCTGGGAGCGCCACGACATTGTCGTTGGTACCCCGATCGAGAAGCCGACCCCCGTCTTCCAAAAGCTTGACGAGGCCATTGTTGAGGAGGAGCTTGCGCGCTACGCGGAGTCTCGCCCTGACGATGTGACGGGAGCCTGAGCTTTTAGCTGTTGAGTGTGTGGCCCAAGCCTTTTGGCTTGGGCCACACACCTTTTCTGGGGTAAGGAAAACGGAAGAGGATCGTGTCCGCTTACTTGGCGCACGGCCTCGGGAAGGGACTAGAGGGCGCTGGGAAGAAGATCCTTGCAGATCGCCGTGGTGCCGCGAACAACTAACTCGGGATCGAAGAGAAGCTCAACGTGCTCCTTGGCGTTTTGTGGGCTCTCAATCAGGCTTGCCAGCGCGGAGACGGCACCGCTACTCAGGGTGTCGACCGGCTGACGAATGGTTGTCAGGCCCGGAGAAATGTAGCCGAGGTAGCTGGAGTCGTCGTAGCCGACGATGGAAATGTCATCGGGAACCTGTAGGCCCTGGAGTGTCAGTGACTTGAAAGCGCTCAAGGCCAGTTCATCGCTGGCGCACACGATTGCGCTCACTCCCGCATCAATCAGGCGCGCTGTTGCGGCCTGTGCGGTGCCCAAGCCGTAAGGAGCCCATTCCACGTACTCCGGCTTGAGGTCGAGCCCCGTACGGTTCGCAAAATCAAGGGCAGAGTTGTACTTCGTGATACTGGGGTAGTGGTTTGGATTGCCCAGAAGCAAACCGATGCGCGTATGCCCCTGATTGACCAGGTGTTGAAGAGCCATTTCCGTTGCTAGGCGATCGTCGGTGCGAATGAAGTAACCCGGTAAGTCGGGATCGCCCGCATTGATGAAAACCATTGGAATTCGATGTTCAGCAAGGCGCTGATAGATCGAATAGTCGTTGCCCTTGGAGTCGTACTGACCGGAAAGGAAAATCGCACCATCAATCTGTTCCGAAAGCACCATTGACAGCAAGGTTTCCTCGCTGGTGCCGCCAGATGTGTAGGTGCACAAGAAAGGCAAAATATTGCGTGCCGTCAGTTGAGTACTTATTGCCGTGAGTAAAGATGCGAAAACGGGATTGACCAGGTTTGGGGTAATGACAGCTACGTGCCGGGGTTGATTACGACCAACGGTGTTCGTAATCCCCATACTTTTCGCAGTATTGAGCACGGCCTGGCGAGTGTCATCGGAAACGCCTGGTTTTCCGTTGAGGACTCTTGAAACTGTGGCTTGACTGACGCCGACTTCAGCGGCAACGTCTGCAAGTGTTTTCACTATTGTCTCCGTATTCCACCGTTAAATTGGATGGGAGTTACCTGAATGCTCTTAGTGTATATGAAATCGTTACTTACGTAAAGGCGTGAAAGACTTGCGCAAGACTTGCTTTCATTGTTACAGTCATATCTGTCAGAAGGAACTGGTCATTGTGGATCGGCTCTCTGAGAGTGCATAGCTGCATAGCTTCACAGTAAGCGAACGATAATCTAAGGAAGGATTATCTCCAATGATGAAACATTCACATGTGGCGCCCGTACTGGCAAGCGCACTGGTTGCCGCATTGGCGTTGAGCGCATGCTCCAAAGGCTCATCATCCGACAACACCGCATCGGATGGCCGCCCCGTCGTGACCGTCCAGATCGTTAAGGACGCGCGCACCAAACCCATGAGTGACCTGAAGTGGACGAAGGACCTTGAAACTGCCTGTGGTTGCAGCATCAAGTGGCTGGAAACCGCGGCATCCTCGTGGGATCAGCAAAAGAGTGCCGCTCTGGCAGCCGGCGATGTTGCCGACCTGACCATTGCGGGCTTTGATTCAAGCGATATGGCAGAATTTGGCTCGCTGTTCATGGACCTCACTCCTGAACTGGGCAACCTGCCGAACGTGAAGAAGATGTTCGATGCAGAACCCTACTCGCGGATCGTTTCTACCAACACCAAGAACCAGATCCTCGGCGTGGGTCGTTCGACCGTTCCTCTCTCGGCCAATACCGGTAGCCACATGTTCATTAACAAGGCATGGCTGGACAAGCTGGGCCTGGCAGTTCCCACCACGTGGGATGAACTCAAGACCGTGCTCAAGGCATTCAAGACCCAAGACCCCAATGGCAACGGTGTTGCTGATGAGATTCCCCTGGACTTCAACAAGCCCGGAACCAATGGATTCGAAGGCTTCAACCCCAACCTCTTCTTGAGCTCCGTAGGCATTACCCTGAGCTCTGACTCCAGCTTGGGAATGTACGCCGATAAGGGCACCGTGAAGAACTACCTGACCGATGAGCGTTACAAGGACTTCGTGAAGTTCATGAACGAACTGTGGTCGGAAGGCCTGATCGCTCAGGACGCATTCACCCACGACTGGTCCACCTACACCGGTCATGCAAAGGGTGATGGAAAGACCGCAACGGTTGGTATGTCCTGGATGTGGACGCCCTCAGATCTCTTCGGTTCTGAGCTGGGCAAGCAGTACATCACCATTCCTTCTCTGAAGGCGAAGGATGGGCAGACGACTCCGGTTGTGTGGGCATGGGGCGGCGACTCAATGGCCTACGGTGCAAACCAGATTGTTGCAAAGGCTGAGCCCGCAAATAAGGAAGCAACACTGAAGCTGTTGGATTCCTTCTACACTCCTGAAATTGGTATTCAGGCAACCTACGGTGCATTCGGCGAGTGCGTCGAAAAGGGAGCTGACGGCACCTACACGGTTCTCGAACCGGCTGATAAGAGCAAGAATGCCGGTGACTGGCAGTTCACCAACTCGCTTGCTGACCGCGCTCCCGTGTGGATCAACAGCGAATGGAAGCTGAAGCTGCCTCCAGAGCAGACCGAGGTCTTCCCCGTGGACGCTGTCTACAACACTGATTGGTCCAATATCGACCTAAACTCTGATGTTCTGTATGGAAACATGCCGACCACTGATGAGCAGGCAGACATCCTCTCTCGTAATGCGACCGGTATCAACCAGAACGCGATGGCGAAGTTCGCACAGTGGGTCACCAAGGGTGGTGTCGATAACGAATGGGATCAGTACGTTGCTGATCTCGAGGCAAACCACCTTGCAGAGAGCATCAAGGTCAAGCAGGACATCTACGATGCCTACAAGGCTCAGATGAAGCAGCAGGGTGTTGATCTGAACTCCATGTTCAAGACTCAGTCCGTCGACAAGTCGGCGAAGTTCACCAAGTAATTCACGGCTGGCGTGCCCTGTGAGAATTCATGGGGCACGCCAGTTTTCTACACCTGGGTTTTCTGTATACGCCTTGAGTGCAGAATTCCCCCCATCAACTTTCCTCCCTCCATATCTCTTTCGCATTGCTGCAATGCTGCCGCAGTGCATTTCACCCACATTGAGTTCCTGAATGAGGAAGGTAACTGATGTTCTTTGGATTTCTCCATCGAGTGATTGGGGCGGTGGGCCATGCCTTCGGGCATATCCCTCATCTGTTCCATATGCACCATCCGTTGATCACTATTTTTGCTGGTCATCGAGTTGTGGCCATCTTCGTCACCGTGACTACGACGATCGTCATCGGTGTCGGTGGAGTGACCATTATTATTGGCCCAACAAATGGCGATACAACCCCGCAGATTCCTGGCCAAGAGCAGACTACTCCAACGCCGAAGCCAGAAAAGACACCAACGCGCGAAGATAAAATTCGTACCTGGTGGCACGAAAATGGCGTGAAAGACGCCGAAAAGCCCCTTGCTAACAATGAGGTCCGTGAATCACCCTTCTATTCGGTATCGGTGTCGGCTGTCGATGGTACTGATTCGGACAATAGTTCGTTTACCTATATGTCGATCCCGCGCAACGGTAACCCCATGCGTTCGGACCTCAACGACGATGGTGCAAAGTTCCAAGCCGACAATCACGTGACGATGAGCTGGTCCTCGTTCGAATATGACACCGATGTCTACGTCGATGTCACTTTGCAGACCGGTGCGAAACTGACCGATGTCAATCAGGTTACTGTTCGTCCTGCCAAGGCGAATATTGAAAAGAAGCTTCTCAGCGACAAGACCGTGCGTCTGTATATTCCTCAGAATAACGATGGTTACCGCCTATCCGTAGAGTTTGCTCCCGAACTCATGGATGTGTACCGCTACCAGGGTGGGCTCACCCTCGAGGGTGGAGAAGGCCACGAATACGTTGGGACCGAGCCGAAGAACTCGATGTTGCTCTTTGCTCAGCCCTGGGCCTCGCGCGTCGATCCGACAACCATCCCCACCGAGGCCGACGGAACGATTACCTACGTGACCCCGGGTGAGGTCACCAACTTGGATACCGTCGATACCGACATTGTGTACTTCAAGGCCGGTACCTACTGGATGACGAACAAGTACTCTGCAAACCTTCCTGATCGCGTGAAGTGGGTCTACTTTGAGCCCGGTGCCTTCGTTAAGGGAGCCTTCCAATTTGGGGTCAATGAAAACATCACGAACTACAAGGTCACGGGATACGGTGTGCTCTCAAGCGAGCAGTACCTCTATGAGACCGACATGTCGAATGGATACAAGACCTTGGAGCATAAGGATGGCGCAAACTGCCACGCCACCTGCGTTAAAGCCCTGAAGTTCACCTCTACTACTCCGCATCAGGTTCTTGATCTGCAAGGCGTGACCATCAAGGAGCCGTCATACCACTCCTTCGTGGAATATGGTTTCCGTCCTGCTGACCCTGAAAAAGGCAGCATGAGCGATGCTGAGTTTGCCGAGGCCGTGGCCCGTAATAGTGCGATCGAGGGGGCGAACGAGCAGTCCTTTAGCCAGCGCGTTCGTAACTACCAACAGGTGGGATCCTGGTATTGGCAGACCGACGGAATGGAGCTGTACCCCGGCTCGACCATGAAGAGCTCTTTCTTCCATACGAATGACGATGCGATGAAGCTCTACCACAGCAACGTCGATGTTTCGAATGTCGTGGTGTGGAAGAACGATAACGGCCCGGTCTTCCAGTGGGGCTGGAACTATCGGAACACTGAGAATGTGAAGGTCGATGGAACGACCGTCGTGCACAGCCTGATGAATAACTCGGGTGCAACCAACACCTGCGTATTCAACTCATCTCCGCACTGGAACGGTGGTGCCTTCGATTACTCGGATCCTTCAACGACTTTGAAGAACTGGACCATTTCCAACACCGTTGTGGAAGGAAGTGTGAACTGCGGTTTCCGTATCTACGCCCTGTCGAATATGGAGAACTTCAAGATCATTAACTTCCATGTGGATTCGTGGAATGGGCAGCCTGAAGCAAATGTCGTGAGCCGTCTGACCCGTCCTGCGAATAAGGCGGGGAAGAAGGTGACGATTGGCAATGAAACTGTCGACCACAACGGTATTGAGATCCGCAACTTCAGTGTCGGTGACACCTTCGTGACAAAGGCCGGTGGAAACTGGGCGTCCAATGAGCTTGGACGTTTGGATTTCGATGCAGACTGTTGGGATAACTGGAACGCCACCGCAGATGGCAAGCCTGAGAACATGCCGACGCTGAGCGTTGAAGGGTTGAAGGACCAGGAGTCGTTGGATTCTCGTCATCTCTCGTTTAAGGGAGCGACCGACGTTAATCGCGTTGTTGTGACGGTCAATGGAGCGAATACGGAATTGCCTGTTGTCGATGGCGCATTTAGTGCTGATCTCACCTTGGATCGTGCGATCAACTCGGTGCGCGTGAGCGCGTACTCGCCCGAGAACACCGTGAGTCGGGCGAGCTACACGATCTACTCCTTCGGTGACAAGATTGGTACCTTGAGTGATCCCAGTGGCGATGACTTTGGTGCCGGTACGGTTGTCTACCCGAAGAGTGAGAACTTTAATCCGGGGAGCTTTGACCTGCTTGAAACCTCCGTTTATCGCGATAATGATCACTACCAGTTCGTCACGCGAATGGGTGCTCCTGTGAACAACCCGTGGGGTATGAACCAGATGAGTACTCAGCGACTGAATATCTACATTCGCAGCGAGGCCAATACCTCTACTGATGTGACGCCTCTGCTGGCGGGGACGAACACCTTTGCCAATGGTGGCTGGGACTATGTGCTGATTGCTGATGGTCGTTCAGAATCATTGCCCTACAACATGGGTGTCTACGATAATGCGGGCAAGCTCAAAGGTGAGGTGACCTTGAAGGTCGCTGGTGAGCGAATCATGATGTCGGTTGATCGTCGTGCACTCGATGGCGTGGACTTGGCAAAGGCTTCGTACCAGGTGTCGATCTATTCCTCCTCGGAAGATGGGGAAGGCGTGGGCAATGTTCGTCCGATCTATTCGGCCGAATGCTACGCGGGTGGAAAGGGATGCCCTGACTTTGTGAAGAACTTCCGCTTTGGCGGTGGAAAGGGCATCTTCACAAATGAGTCTCCGTATGATTCGGACACCACGGATTCCAATGCAATTGACATCATCTCGGGTGCAATCGAGCAGTCCAAGGCTCTGAGTGTAAACGAAGACGGCAAGGTAGTGGTTCCCTTTGTTGGCTTCGATGTGCGCCACTAGAGATAGCGGAAATTGCGTAAGCTGGAGTTAGAAGGGGGGCTTCTCAGTAAAGCGCTGTGATCAGCGGTAATGACGCTGAGAAAACCCAAAATATTCAGGGGTGGGCATGAAAGTGCTCACCCCTGAATGTGTTTTGTAATACTTGCGCAAGGATTTCATAATTGTTACGCTAATGGGGTAGCGCATAGACGCGCCTCCAACCCCTCGCAAGAACATGCGGCAATGTTGACGACTGAGAAAGTTATTGCGATGACAGAGCAATTAAATGCTGATTTCGCTGCGACTCGCAACGCTGCGGCGAAGACCCCATGGTGGTCGGACGCTGTGGTCTACCAGATTTATCCGCGCTCCTTTCAGGACGCAAACGGCGATGGGATTGGTGATATCCCCGGAATCACCCAGCGCCTGCCCTATGTGGCAGAACTTGGCATTGACGTTATTTGGCTGTGCCCCATGTACGTGTCGCCCCAAGACGACAACGGCTACGATATCGCCGACTATCAGAACATCGACCCCATGTTTGGGACTCTCGATGATATGGATGAACTGCTTCGCACCGCCCACAACCTAGGCCTGAAAGTCATCATGGATTTGGTGGTCAACCACTCCTCTGATGAACACGCATGGTTTATCGAATCCCGTGACAAAACCAGTGATAAAGCGGATTGGTATTGGTGGATGCCCGCAAAGGAAGGGCATGTCCCCGGCGAGATCGGAGCCGAACCCAATAGCTGGGGGAGCTATTTTGGTGGATCCGCGTGGACCTATGATCCGCAGCGCGGCGAGTACTTTTTCCATCAGTTCTCGGCCAAACAGCCCGACCTCAATTGGGAACGACCCGAACTTCGCCAGGCGGTCTACGAGATGATGAACTGGTGGATGGACCGCGGAATTGACGGGTTCCGCATGGATGTCATTAGTCAGATCTCCAAGACCTTGGATAGCCGTGGAATGCTCCCTGGAACCGATGGATCCGATATGGAGATTTATCCCGTCGGCTCCGATGGATATTCCTCGCCCTTTGATTTCTGCACGGATGGCCCGCGCTTGGATGAGTTTCTCCACGAAATGTACGAGGCCGTCTTCGCGGGTCGGGAAGGCTTCCTGACCGTCGGCGAGGGGCCGGGTATTTCCATTACTCGCGCAGCACACATTACGAACCCGGCCAGCGAAGAACTCGACATGCTCTTCCTTTTCGACCATGTTGGTATTGATGACGATGGTCCAGCAGGGAAGTGGTCCGTCGTGCCGTGGAAGGTTCGCGACCTACGCAATGTCTTTGCTGGCTACGAAGAAATCGTGCGCGATGGCGGATGGACCAGCCTCTTCTACTGCAACCACGACCAGCCTCGCGTCGTGTCCCGGTGGGGAGACGACACCACGGAAGAACTGCGCTCTCGAAGCGCAAAGGCACTTGGCCTCGTCCTTCATATGCACAAGGGAACCCCCTACATCTACCAAGGCGAAGAGCTGGGAATGACGAACGCAGGCTTCACCGGCCTCGACCAGTATCGCGATGTTGAATCCCTGAACCACTATCGCCAATACGTCGAAGAAGCGGGGATCTTGACCCACGACGAAATGATGAATGCACTGGCACTCAAGGGCCGTGATAATTCGCGGACACCCATGCAGTGGGATGACACAGCCTATGCAGGCTTCATTGACGAACAAAGCGGGCAGGCCCCCTGGATTTCTGTCAATGCGAACAAGGATGTGGTTAACGCAAGGCGTCAGCAAGATGATCCCGATTCTGTCTACCACTTCTTCAAGAAACTCATTGAACTGCGGCACACTAAAGACATCGTTGTTGCCGGAGACTGGGAATTAATTGCGCAAGATTCCGACTCTGTCTACGCCTTCACAAGGCGCTTGGGGGAAGAGAGCTTGGTAGTCGCCGCCAATCTGTCCAGTGCCACCGTTGAGCTGCCAACAGAAGTTGCAGAACTGGTGGGGGAGCCTCTGAATGAGCGTGTCCTCATCACTAACCAGGATGCCGCCCTTACATGCGAGGAACTGCAGGATCGCCACCTGCATCCGTGGACGGCCTTCGCTTACATACTCGGCTAAGTTCTTGGACGAAACGAAGAGGTTGCTATGTCCACTACAGAAGTTCAGCCACGCGGCACAAAGCCGTTACGCTCCACCCCTGCCTCTGAGCAGGCCAGCACAAAAGTGAAGAAGACGCCGAAGGCTAAGGGCGCTCCCTGGTGGAGTCCAGCGGGCCTCGCAAACCACTTCCGACTGTACTGGCAGTTGTGGATCATGGTTTTGCCGGCGATCATTCTGGTCCTGATCTTCAGCTACGGACCAATGTATGGAATCCAGCTGGCTTTCCGTGACTTCGATGTCAGCAAAGGCATCACGGGCGGAAAGTGGGAAGGACTGAAGTATTTTCATCAGTTCTTCAAAGACCCAATGTTCTGGCAGATTATCCGCAACACCTTACGCATCAGCTTGTGGACCCTGGTCATGGGTTTCTTTGCCCCGATCATTCTGGCCTTGCTGATCAACCAGATCGCAAGCAAAAGAACGAAAACTTTCGTTCAGACCATCACCTACATGCCTCACTTCATCTCGACAGTGGTCATGGTCTCGATGCTCAATATCTTCCTTGCGCCGAATTCCGGCTTGATCAGTAAGTTCTTCGGAGGAGCGGACCTCATGGGAACCGCCTCTGCATTTACACCGATTTACTGGATGAGCGAAATCTGGCAGCACGCCGGATGGAACTGCATCATCTACCTGGCTGCGCTGTCATCAATCGATACCGCGCTTTACGAGGCTGCGAAAATCGATGGCGCCGGGCGAATGCAGTTAATTCGATACATCGATATCCCGGCCATTTTGCCGACCGCAGGAATACTTCTGATCTTGAATATGGGCTCGGTGCTGGGTGTCGGCTTCGAGAAGGTCTGGCTGATGCAGAACACGCTGAATATCCCAGCTTCTGAAGTCATTGCGACCTATACCTACCGCATCGGTATCTTGGCCCACCACTACAGCTATTCCACTGCAATCGGTTTGTTCAACAGCGTTGTGAACTTCATCTTCCTGGTGACTGCAAACAAGATTGCAAAGAAGACCAGCGACACCAGCTTGTTCTAGAACCGGCGTGAAGAAAGGACTGAATCATGTCTGCAGCAACACCTGCCGCTAAGATTTCCGGTCACGCGGCCGGGATGGGAACATCGGGGGATAGGGCAAACGCCCCGAAGCCCAAGAAGAGCCTTGGCGAATTGTGGCGGACGCGCTCTGCCTCTGACTGGATCATTGATGGAATCATCGCTTTGATTATCGCGGCCATTGTTCTGGCAATTTTGTACCCGATGTGGTTCATCATTGTCGCATCTTTCTCAGACCCGAACTTGGTATCGACCGGTAAAGTCACGGTTCTCCCCAAGGGAATTAATTTCAAGGGCTACATCAAGATCTTGGAAGATACGCGTATCTGGATTGGTTACCGCAACACCTTGCTGTACTCACTCTTGGGCACAGCAGTGAACCTGATCGTCACGCTTCCAGCGGCCTTCGCCCTGTCCCGTAAAGAATTCAAGCCGCGTCGCGTGATCTTGTTCTTCTTTACCTTCACGATGTTCTTCGGTGGCGGCCTGATCCCCAGCTACCTGCTGATGAAACAGCTGGGACTGCTGAACAGCATCTGGGTTTTCATCATTCCGGGTGCCTTCAGCGTATTCAATATGATCATTGCCCGTTCCTTCTTTGAGGCTTCGATCCCCGAAGAACTTCATGATGCGGCGCAGGTTGATGGTCTGTCGTACTTCGGGTATTTCAACAAGATCGTGTTGCCTCTGTCGACGGCGATTATCGCGGTTATCGGCCTGTACTATTTCGTTGGACACTGGAACGACTACTTCACCGGTTTGATCTACATTCGCGACCAGAACCTACAGCCTTTGCAAAACGTTCTGCAAAACATTTTGTTGGCGAACCAGACGCAAGTTGGTGCCGTTGGAATGACCGCAATGGATTCGCAGAACTTTGCTGATCAGATCAAGTTTGGTGTGATTATTGTTTCGACAATTCCTCTGCTGATCATCTACCCCTTCCTGCAGAAGTACTTCAACAAGGGCGTCATGATCGGCGCCGTCAAAGGCTAGAACAATGACCAGATTGGCCCTGACCTACGAGCGCTTGTGCCGCATCGTGCTGATGGTGTTTGTCAGCAACATCGCGATGCTCGTCCACACGCTCATGGGACTGATCGCGGGAGGATTCTTTCCCTCAATCGCCGCGGCATATGCGACTTTTCGAACCTGGCTTATCGATGAAGACCAGTCGTGGCGCGTTCGCCAAACATGGACGGTGTTTCACCGCGCGTGGAAAGACGAACTCACCCAGGCCAATCTCTTTGGTTGGGTGCAACTGCTCATCGGCCTCGCCCTGGCGTGGGACTACTACCTGGTGAATTGGAACGACCTGGGGGGAGTCATCGGCGTTGGCGTCTCGGGCCTATTGCTCTTGCTCAACCTTGTGTTCTGGACCGTGGCGGCGCTTTCATGGTCAGTGCGTGCGAATTTCGATGAACCCCTCCCTTGGGTTATGCGCATGTCGCTAAACATGACACTGGCCCGCCCTGTGTGCACCCTGCTGCTCCTTGCCTTCACGGTCATCATTGGGTGGACGTGGAGCCAGTGGCCAGGCGTGTTTATGGTTTTCGGCGCTGCAGTTCCGATTTTTGCTGTCCAGGCAGTGATTTATAGCTTCGGAGGGCTACCGGGAATGAGCGTCAAGGACCGACCCTCCCCAAACCCCGCCGACGAGGCCGTCGCTGAGCGCGGGGGAGTAGCCGCTTAAGCCTGCCGAGGCCTCGGCAATGAGAGAACCAGACAACTTTCCTTCCCACTACCTTCTTCCAACCACTTTAAAACCGGTAACCCAGGAGACCCAATGTTTCCCATTCCCTCTGTGAAGGCGCAGATGAACCCCCAGACCACCTTTGTGGGGGAGCGGTGGCGAATCGGCTTCCTGACCGATGCCCTAGTCCGCCTCGAGTGGTCGGATTCTGGAGTCTTTGAGGACGAGGCGACGCAGGTCGTCCTCAACCGTTGTTTCGAGCAGGAAACGCCAAAAGTTATCTATTCCCAGCGAGGCGGAATGCACGTGTGGGAGACCTCTTCCATCCGCCTGGTTTTTGACGGTCAGAGCTTTAGCAAAGAAGGACTGAGCGCCGTCGTCAAGAACGCGGGAGCAGGGTTTGGGACCACGTGGCACTACGGAGATGAGGCGCACGAAAACCTCAAGGGGACCGCGCGCACTTTGGACGGTGTGAACGGGGCCTGCGAATTGGGCATGGGACTGATCAGTCGTGATGGATGGGCGGTCCTGGATGACTCGAAATCAAATCTCTTGCAGGCTGATGAAGCTGCGTGCAGGGCAGGTTGCGTGACACGTCCGCGTGGCCACTCAGAAATTGACATCTATTTCTTCAGCTACGGGAACCGTTACGCAGAAGCCATTCGCGACTTCTACCGTTTGAGCGGTCCGACTCCGCTTCTACCGCGTTGGGCTTTGGGGAACTGGTGGAGCCGCTATTACCCCTATTCGCAGGATCAGTACCTAGCGCTAATGGATCGGTTCAATGCGGAAGGAATTCCTTTCACAACAGCTGTTTTGGATATGGATTGGCACATCACCGATGTTGATCCACGCTTTGGCTCAGGATGGACCGGGTACTCGTGGAATCGCGAGTTAATTCCAGATCCTCAAGCTTTTACTGAAGCCCTGCATGATCGAGGCTTGCGTATTTCTGCGAATGTGCATCCCCGCGATGGAATACGTGCCTGTGAGGATGCCTATCCCAAGGCCGCCGAAACAATGGGAATTGACCCAGCCAGCGAAGAACCGGTGGAGTTTGATCTGACGGATCCGAGCTTCATTCGCGCGTATTTCGACATGCATCATGATCTGGAGGCTGATGGCGTCGATTTTTGGTGGATCGATTGGCAACAGGGCGGTGTTTCACGTCAAAAAGGCCTGGACCCGCTGTGGATCCTCAACTACCTGCACTACATGGACATGGTTGAGGCATCCTCAGAAGGTGAGGGGCAGGATCACGAGCTCCCGCTGATTCTCAGCCGTTACGCGGGCCCAGGATCGCACCGCTATCCCGTGGGTTTCTCCGGAGACACAGTTGTCAGCTGGGAATCCTTGAAATTCCAGCCCTACTTCACGTCAACGGCCTCGAATATCGGATACGGCTGGTGGAGCCACGACATTGGCGGACACATGCTGGGCGTGCGTGACGAAGAGCTGGAGGCGCGCTGGTACCAGCTGGGTGTTTTCAGTCCGATTAACCGACTGCACTCGAGTCTGTCGCCTTTCGTCGGCAAGGAACCGTGGAATTTCCAGCAGCCCGTGCGCGATATCATGCGCGATGCGCTGATTCTGCGTCATCGCCTCATTCCTTACCTGCACACAATGAACTGGCGTGCCGCAACAGAAGGAGCGCCGCTGGTAACTCCCATGTACTGGGCTCATCCAGATGAAGGGATCGCTTACGACGTGCATGAACAATTCATGTTCGGCACGCAGTTGATGGTTGCTCCCGTGGTGACCCCGCGCGATGCGTACACGCGTCAGGCACGCACACGCATGTGGTTCCCGCGCGGTCAATGGTTCGATTTCTTTACCGGACGCCGCTACGACGCCGAAATGGATGGCGGGCTGCGCCTCAATGTTTGGCGGCCACTGGAACTTCTTCCTGTTTTTGCCCCAGCAGGTGGGATCGTCCCCCTCCAAGAGCTGGATCAGAACATTAACGATTGTGGGAATCCCCAAGCGCTGGAAATCCTTGTCTTCCCCGGTGCTGATGGCCACTTCACTCTGCGTGAAGATGATGGCTGCTACCCGGGTGTCAATTGCGAGCAGCGCAGCGGCGAAGTGCGAACCGAGATCGTGCACAACGACGCCTGTGGAACGCTGACCATTCACCCCGCAAAGGGCTGCGTTGATGCGCTGCCCGCGCTTCGTTCGTGGACCGTGACCATGCGAGGCGTTGAGGAACCAACGCAGGTGAGTGTCAACGGAGAGCCCGCTGATTTTACTTACGACCCCAATACCCTGAGCGCGCGCGTGACAATTCGCGAGGCCGAGCTCAGCCAGGAGCTGGAAGTTGCCTTTGCGGGTGGGCAGCGTCCCGCTTTTGCAGAAAATCCTGTTGAAAACGATATCTACCAGGCGCTGCTTCGCTGTGAGATGGATGCTCTGGCGAAAGATGATGGCTATGAGATGGTGCGCCGTCTGGGACGTCGGGCGCTCCCACAGCTTCGCACTTTGGATCGAGGAAAAGAAGCGGGCATATTCCGCTCGGAAATGCCCGCCTCAGTGATCGAAATGATCGAAGAAATTTTGCTTCGCAGCTAGCGCTTCTTGTGTGTCATCACGGTGCTGACTCCCGCAATGATAATGAGGAGCACACCCATGATCGCCAAGGTCCCAATTGCCACCAGCGCAAGGTTTGCTGCCTTGACGAAGGCCATGGCGATCAGCGCAATAGCGGTGAAGATAATGATGCACGCCCAGAGAAGTTGCCCGATGCGCACGCCCCGATAGGGAGCTTCCTTCACGTCCTCGGCTGACCACACGTGAGCGGGAGGAACAATCGGGGTATTTTGATCCGCAATCGGTGCCTCTGTGAAGGAAGGTAGGGGCTGTGTCTCGTCGTCACTGACTGGCAGGGCAGTGGTCTGGTCAAAGTCGTTTGCACTCATGACAATTCCTTTCAGTGCTGGCCGGCTGCGGGAGATTCAGAGGACGCGCTTGGCGAAGGCGACTGACTCTGGCTGGCTGATGAGGAAGTTCCCGTGGAAGGAGTGGCGCTGGGCGTGGGAGAAGGAACCGCGGAAGGCCAGGGATCTCGATCGACAGAGCTCCCCGTTTCGTCAATGTCCAGAGTGACAAGCTGGTTTGCATTGAGGTAAACAGTGATCCCCTGGCCTTCCTTCCAGCTGGGAGAGGTCAGAACGGTTGGGCTATTACTGTCGAAGCCCCTCCAATTTTGGTCGCCACTGAGATCAAGATCGAAGGTAATCGGTTGCTTCTGAGCGACGATGCGGATGGGCTGACCGTCGCGTACGCGGATGTTTGCGTAGGGAATCACCTGGGCGTTAACGGTGATGTCCTTGGTCAGGCCATCGGGCGCATGAGAGAGGTCGAGGTCAAGATTGATGACATTGGAACCGTTGGAACTTCCAATTGTGTCTGAGCGCCAATCGGCATCGGTATTAATGTTTCCCGCCACGGATGAGTAGTGGAGTGGAACGGTGGTGGAGTATGCCATGCCTCCCAGCAGCGCTGGAATTGCGAAGAACATGCCCAATACCGACAAGATGGTGAGCATGACCGAGGAACGATCGCGAAGAGCGGCGATCAGGTGTGCGATGCCAACAATGAGCAGACAGGCGGCCGCACCAGTCAAGGCAATCTGTACGCTTCGATCAACCTGTTCCGGGGTGCTGTATCCATTTCGGTAGAGCAGGAAGAAAGTTCCTGCCAGAGCAAGGAAGACCAGCCCGTAGACGCATAAGACCAAAGCTCGGGGGACGACTCGAGAGCGGAGTGGGGGCTGCGTTGCAAAGGGCGCGAAACGCTTTCCTGCGCTTTGAGGAATTGTTTGTCCCGAGGCCTGGGGTTGAGATTCACCGGGGGTGAAGGGAGTCTGGACCGGTGGGGTCTGAACGGGAGGGGTCTGTGTCGGTGGAGTTTGAACAGGGGCCTGAGCCGCTGTTGTCTGTGCCGCCGAAGGCGGTGCGGGAGGGAAAGAATAGTAGTCCGAAGATGTCGGGCCACCCTGCGTGCGCCAATCAGGAGTTGTATCTGGCATGGTTTCTTCTCCTTGAGGAGATGCGGGGGTAAAGGGGGATGATGCCGCCGGGTATGAAGGCTGCGTCGACGGTGTCGCACTCCAGTACTGACCCTGTGTGGGGCCCGTCTGCTTCGGCCTTGCAAGCAGGACCGCAATCACGACAATTGCAACGGGGAAGATCAGAAAAAGAGGAATCCACACGAAAGCGTGAAAGAAGCCGAGCGCGATTCCTGAAGTTCCACCACCGAAAACCGCTAAGAGGATCGCTCCGATGATCGCAGCATCGAAATTGCCCTTGAGCATTTCGTCAACGTGGATACGGCCATCTTTGGCCTCGGGAAGGAAAACCCACGCTAAGGCGTAGAGGACGCACACTGCGGGGAAGAAGAGCGAAGCAACAACGACGGCAATTCTGAGGGAGTTCACGTCCCATCCATAGCGCTGTGCCAAACCTTGGCACACGCCTCCGATGACGCGTGGCTCTCCACGGAAGAAGCCGGAGTAACGCAACGATTTCATGAATCCTTTGTTCATGATTCCACTGTGCCCGTATGGCTGGCGAAAAGATATGGGGGGATGCCCTGATCGATCCCCGATTCTTTCCCCAGCCTTGCGCTTCCACTCCCGATTCGTGTGAAGATAAAGATGTGAGCAATGAGCAGCAAGTGTGGCAGTCGGGCGAGCAGAAGCCCCGTGGGTATCAGTGGAACCCACCCGAGCTGCGCGAACCCACACGTGTTCTGCATCGCTCCAGCGCATCTTCAACCGATATGCCTCTGCCGTGGATTGGCGGGGTCTGTGCGGGAATTGCCTCGATGCTCGGGGTATCTGCCGGAATTATTCGCTTTGCATTTGTGGCGGCCCTACCGGCTTTGGCAGTTCCGCTTTTCGTGTATCTGTGGCTGTGGCTTACTCTTCCCGACGATCCCGGCACTGCCCAAAGTGCCCCCGAACGTCTACGTGTCCCGCTGGCCTCGGCAGAAGAAATCGTTCGACGCGAACACGACCAACGCAACTTGCGCATGCTTTTGGTCGGATTGGGTTCGGTGGGCCTAGCCCTTGCAATTGCCTACCTGCTTTTTACAGGGATTGCGGGACTGCGCGATATCGCCGCAGCGGTCCTTGTTCTTGGTGGAATCGCGGCAGTGTGGACGCAGAGCACTCGCGCACACTCGTGGAAAAACCCGCTCTTCATCCTCATCACTCTGGCCGGAATGATCTTGGTTGCCAGTGGATTGGTGCTGGCCTCATTCCGTGGGCAATCACCATGGGATATGGCGCGAGGCGCAATCCTGGGTGGGTCGCTGATCCTCTCCTTTGGAGTCGCGATCATTCCCCTTTGGGTGAGGACTTCCCAAGAAAACACGCGAGCGAAAGAGCGTGAGAAACGCGAAGCAGAGCGCGCTGATATGGCCGCGCACCTGCACGATTCTGTCCTCCAAACACTCACCCTGATCCGCAATAATGCCGATAATCCAAGTTCTGTTCGCGCGCTGGCCCTGGGACAGGAACGCGAGTTGCGCTCGTGGTTGTACACGGGGCGTGAAGAAGCGGCAGATTCCCTTGCCGAGGCCCTGCGCGAGGCAATTTCGACACTGGAGACAACCTTTGGTGTTGAGGTCGGCGTTGTGACGGTTTCCGATATACGCCCAGGCCCCGGTGAACTAGCTATGGTCGCCGCTGCTTCCGAGGCCGTTTCCAACGCGATTCGCCATGCTCGTCCGCCCGTGAGCGTCTACATGGAGGTCGGGCCGAAGTGTTCGGAGATCTTTGTTAAAGACTGCGGCGATGGCTTTGATATCTCTGCGATTCCCGAGGACCGTCACGGCGTGCGCAATTCGATTTTCGGCCGCATGGAACGAGCAGGCGGAAAGGCTCAAATCCGCCATCTTGCCAGTGGAACCGAGGTCCATCTCTCCATGCCTGTAGATACACTTGAGTGACGATGCCCGCTGAAGGAGACAATTCCATGACAATTCGGATTCTGGTCATTGATGATCACGCCCTGGTACGTGCGGGCGTGCGCGCTGAGCTCGAATCCAGCGGTGCCGATTTTGACATCGTCGGCGAGGCCAGCGATGTTGAGGGCGCCATTGCAGCTTGTCACGCGCTCAAGCCTGATGTCGCTCTCCTCGATGTTCACCTTCCGGGAGGAAACGGGGTGCGTGTCGATACCGCGCTTTACACCGGCTACAGTATTCCGATGGAGTACGATTCCATGATTGCAAAGGTACTGGTGCTGGGGCGAGATCGGGATGAGGCGATTCGGAAAATGAAGGTTGCCCTCGAGGAAATGCTTGTTCTCGGCGTGGAGACGAATCTCGATTTTCAATATAAGATTATGCAGTCCGAGGCTTTCCGAGAGGGAAAAGTCGATACCGGTTTCGTAGAGCGTTTTATGCTTTCGGGAAAGTAGGAGAAGATGAAGGTTGACTTAAATGCAGATGTAGGAGAGTCCTACGGAAGATATACCTTGGGACTCGATGAGGAGCTGATTCCGCTGATTTCTTCGGCAAATATTGCCTGCGGTTTTCATGCGGGAGATCCCGTTGTGCTGGAAAAGACAGTCGGAATCTGTGAAAAGGCGGGAACCGCAATCGGTGCACACCCGGGCTTTCCGGATTTGCAGGGCTTCGGCAGAAGAAATATGAATTTAAGCGTAAAAGAAGTGAAGGCGATGATGCTCTACCAGATTGGGGCGGTAGATGCTTTTCTCCATAAAAACGGCGGAAAGCTTCAGCATGTAAAACCGCACGGCGCCCTCTACAATATGGCGGCAAAGGAGGAAAGCCTTGCAAAAGCCATTTGCGAAGCGGTTCTGGAATACGATAAGAGCCTCATTATTCTTGCACAAAGCTCCGGTGCCCTCTATAAAGAGGCGGTGAAGCTCGGTCTTCCTGTGCGCGCCGAAGTCTTTATGGATAGAGCCTACGAAGAGGACGGTAGCCTTGTAGCAAGAAGCAAGGAAGGGGCGATGATTACCGATGAAAACCTTGCCATCGAGCGTGTGCTTTCCATGATTTTAAAGGGAAAGGTGCAGGCAATCAGCGGAAAGGAAATCCCCATACAGGCGGATTCCGTATGTGTTCACGGTGATGGAGAGAAGGCCCTCCTTTTTGTGAAGAAGCTTAGGGCAGCCCTAACGGAAAATGGAGTGGAGATAAGGAAGCTTTGTGAGTAAAAGAGAAGATTCAAAGCATTAGAGAAAAGGCATCCGTAAGGGTGCTTTTTTATGGTATAACAGTTTCAATATTATTAGACGAAAAAAATGCGGCTTGCCGCAAAAAAATCGTATGGTATATTTAAGCTTTAGAAATATAGGAGGTAGATAGGATAAGTTTGTCTTGAAAATATACTGGACGGGCATAGTGGGTTTACCGGATAGCTTATTCCAT
>CALIZH010000278.1 GCA_938028585.1 uncultured Actinomyces sp.
GGGAATCGTGCCGTGAAGCTGGGGATCGTCTTCCGCGCGTGCTCCGTGTGTTTCCTCGTTTGGATCGTGCGTGAAGAATGATTCGCCCGCCATGAGTCCTCCTTGGTTAGCCCTCTCGCGTGGTCGGTGAGTGGTCGCGATGGGCTGTGTTTGCCGCCTAGTGAGCCGGACCTATTCTATCGACGAGGCCGCACAGACGCTGCGCGGTCGGGCCGCGGTTCGCTCCTGGCGTTCACATTTCATTCGCGCTTCCCACACAACAATTCGCCGCGCTAATGAAGGCGCTTCTGGGCACATTAGAAGGGATAACTTTTTACAGATAATGTTTTAATAGATAACCTTCAAGGTTGGTAATGAACAAAACAGATCGATAAGGACGACATGTCTCAATTCACCCCGAATTCCGCTTCTCCCGCCCCTCAAGGCTTCCCCGTCCCCCAAGGACAGTACCAAGCACCTCAGGCCCCACAGCCGCCTCGGAAAAAGGGAAGCGCCGGAGTGTGGATTGCGGTTGCTATCGTCTTAGCAATCATCTGTGGGTTCTTCTTAATGAAAGCGCTCGTTCGCAGTGGTTCATCGAACTCCGCGTCTGACCCTTCGTCATCGGCGTCAAGTTCTCCGACCCCTACTTCGTCTTACCTCGACGAGGGAATCACTGTTGAGATCACTACGGAGAGCAGAAAGGCGTGTCGAAAAGCGGTAGACGAGTCCGGAAAGATGGATGCCACCACCATCATCAAGACGCTCTCCGTGAGGAACCAGGGCAAAACCGAGAGTGGGGACTTGAAATATACGTACACCGCTTCTCTCACGGGTACCGCTAAGGGCGCAACGGCTGAGAGCACCTATGAGGTCACCTGTAACGTTGTTAATCCCCACGACACGAACAAATACTTTGTCGACGGAGATCCAAGCATCACTCCCGACCCGACTTCATCCCACTGACCCTTCACGAGAAGGTTCACGATCGAGACGAACCTGGCTACAGCCCTAACGCGCTTCTTCGCGAAGCGGATAGGAATGCGCCAGCACCTTCACGGCCTCGCGTCCGGAAACTAAATGTCCTTCAGACACATATCCTTCTTCGCGTCCTTCGAGTTCGGCGATCAGGTACTTTCTTCCGCGAATGAGTGCCTCGCTATCCTCAGCGCTTCGCGCATCAGCGGAAAGTTTGCACAGGTCGAGCAATTCCTGGGGATCTTCATCGAGGTTGAAAAGCTGTTCCACTCCCCAAGTGGAGAACCACACGTACTTGTAGGATCCGAAACGAATCCACTGAATCGATTGGTCAAACAAGTAATGCTCCCCGTGGAGGTACTCTCTCCACGGAACTTCATCATCGGCCTCGGCAATCAAGGGAAGAACAGAGCGCCCCTCAACTTCCTCAGGAATCTCCACGCCGGCAACGTCCAGCAGGGTTGGCATCACGTCACGAATCTCAACCACGCTGTCCACGCGTGCGCCGGGCGCGATGCCCGCACCGTAGAGGATGAAGGGAACGTGCGAGGAGGCCTCGTAAGGATAGCCCTTACGCCACAAACCGTGATCGCCCATCATATCCCCGTGGTCGGAGACAAAAGCGATCACCGTATTTTCAGCCAGTCCGAACTCCCCTAGCGTCTGGATGAAGCGAGAAATCTGAGAATCGATGTGGGTCATGTGCCCGTAGTAGCCGGCGCGTGCAAGCCGCACGTCCCGCTCACGATAGCGAGCAGCGAGGGCGGTGGGATCCCAATCCCGACGCTCTTCACTCATCAATTCATCCGACCAATTGTCCTCGTCCGGAAGAGTGAGTTCGTCTTGGTCGTAACTATCGAAGGCCCACTGCGGCGGATCAAGCGGAGCGTGCGGACGATGGAAGGACAGGTAGAGGAAGAATGGACAGGTGGGGTCGCGCCGGTAGAGCCACTGCGTTGCCTCGGTGACAATCCAATTCGTGGGGTGCAGTTTTTCCGCCTTATCCCAGGGACGCGCAACCATCGAATTACATTCGAGGCCATTATCGATGTAGTCCTCCGCGGCACCCACGCCTTCTTGCTCACGCAGCCACGCCAGGTAGTCGTCGTACATCCGGCAATCGCGCTCGCGGTGACGCGAGTAGTGAAGATAGCCATCGTGCAAAATGACATCATCAAAACCAATGCGACCGCGCTCTGGCCAGTAGTGCATCTTTCCGATTGCTTGGGTTTGGTACCCGGCATCGCGAAGTGCCCCGGGAAGCGTAACCGGCATATCGAAAGTGATCCCGTCCTGATAGCCGATTCGACGGTGCGTCGTTGGGGCGGTCCCGGTCATGAGTCCCATCCGAGAAGGAACACAGGTGGGGCAAGCCGCATAGGCCTGCGTCATCTGAGCTCCTCCCCCAGCTAGCTGATCAAGATAGGGGGTGCGCACGTCGGGGTGTCCCAGAATCGACAGGCAATCCCCCCTCCATTGATCAACGGCAATGAGGACGATATTCGGATGGTTCTCACTCACGGTTACTCCTACTTGATACCCGTCATCGCGATGCCCTGAACGATGTGCTTCTGCGTGAGGACGAAGAGCAAGCACACGGGGATAAACAGCATGAGAGATCCCATTGCCGTCAGGTTCCAAGCGGTGAAAGATTCACTCTTAAAGATTGATAGTCCAATAGTAATTGTTCGCATCTCCAGCGAGCTGGTCGCAATCAAAGGCCACAAGAATTCATTCATCTGGAAAACGAAGGTGAACAATCCCAGGACCGTCAGTGCGGGTTTGCACTGCGGGAGAACAATCGAACGGTAGATCCGCAGCTCATGTGCTCCGTCCACGCGAGCGGCCTCGATCAAAGAATCGGGTACGCCCGCAATGAACTGGCGCATGAGGAAGATCGAGAAAGCACTCATGAGGAATGGCATGACCAGACCCTGATAGGTATCAAGCCATCCGATCTGCGAGAACCACACATAGAGCGGGATCATACGCACGAAGAGCGGGATCATCATGGTCGACAAGATCGCAATGAAGAACACCTGTTTGCCCGGGAAATCAAACTTCGCAAAAACGTACCCGACCAGCGGAGCGAAAACGATGTGCGAGCAGGTGATCAGTCCTGCGACCAAGATCGAGTTGAAGAGGAAACGTCCAAAGGGCGCCGCTGCAAAGAGCCTCCCAATGTTCTCCCACTGCCATTTCGCAGGGATGAGAACCGCTGATCCACCGGAAACTTCCGCATCGGATTGGAAAGCCAAAGAGATCATGTACAGCAGCGGGGCAACAGCGATCGCAGCAGCAATCCATATGAAGATCAGCGAAACCACGCGTGCACCCGGGAAGAGCTCTTCGTCAGCAATGCTCTTCTTCTTTTTGATGACTGCCGAGGCCGGGGGCGGGGTTGGTGCGCACATCATAGTGCCTCTTTCCTTCGTCCCGTCCGAATCTGGATCAGGGACAAAACCATAATGACTGCCAAGAAGGCGAAGCTCATGGCGGACGCGTAGCCCAAGTTTCCACTCTGGAAGGTCTCACGGTAGACCTGGTAGACGTACAAGCTCGTGGCGTTTCCGGGCCCACCATTGGTCACCAAGTACGGTAGGCCAAATTGCTGGAGGGTTGAAATCATTCCGACCAGACCAACAAAGAGTGTTGTCGGGGCAAGGAGTGGAAGGGTCAAGGACCAGAAACGCTTCCAAGGGGATGCACCATCAAGGCGCGCGGCCTCGTAAATCTGAGGATCGATGCCCTGCAAGCCAGCCAGGAAAAGAAGCATGAAGTAGCCGGCTTCTTGCCACACGGTAATCCCAACGAGCGTTGCCAGCGGCGCGGTGGTGAGCCACTGCTGGGTGGGAAGATGCAGGCTGGAGAGCACCGAGTTCAAGATACCCGTCGTCGGGTCCAAGATATTGCGCCACATCAAGCCAACGATGGCCACCGAGGTCATGTAGGGAGTCAGGATCATCGTGCGCGCAAGGGTGCGCCCACGGAATTTCTGGTTGAGGATGAGAGCAAGGAGCAAGCCCACGCACGCACCCAAAATCAGTGCCGAGGCCGCATAGATCAGGGTGATTCCAAAGGCGTGTTGGACTTCGGGGTCACGGATGATCGAGGAATAGTTCTTCCACCCCACGGGGCGCAGCGTTGTAAAGCCGCGCGTGAAGGACAGCTGAAATTCCTGGATCAGCGGCCAGAACATGAAGAGAACGAAGTAGATGACCGCGGGGGTCAGGAAGAGATACGCGGTACGCGCTTGGCGTGCGCGCATCCCTCCCCGACGCCCCCGGTTCCGAGTCGAGACGGACATGAGTTACTGCTTCAGGAGTCCCGCAACCGTGGTCTCGTAGGTCTGGACCTGAGCAGCCGGGTCCTTTCCGTTGAGGATGATCTCTTCGTACATCACCTTGCGAGCGTCCGAGATCTTCGCGGCGTTTTCGTTACCCCAGAATGCCTTGTCGGGGGTCGAGGCAAATTCACGCGACTTAGCGACGACGGAGAGAATCGGATCGTTCTTCACAACGTCAGAGTTCGCCCAGGACTTACGCGACATTGCCATTCCGGTCTCAGCGGTGACTGCTTCTTGGACCTTGAGGCTGGTCATGTCCTTGATGAGCTGCCATGCGAGCTCTGCGTTCTGCGACTTCGAGGGGATCATCATGCCCGAGCCTGCCAGGTAGGTCTTCTGGACATCGCCCTTGAGGGGTTCACCAACGGTCAGCGGGAAGTTCGGGTCTTCCTTGCGCACTGCCGAGATATCCCAGGGACCGGTGAGGATGAAGCCTGCTCGCTTGGAGGTGAAGACCTTGCGCGGTGCGGCGTAGTCATTCGAGGCGACGGGAACCGGTGCCAGCTTGTCCTTGTAGATCAGGTCGTACTGGAACTGCATGGCCTCGGTTGCTTTGGCTGCGGGAGTCATGGGCTCGTTGCCATCCTTGGTGAAGGTAACCCCAGCCTGCATGAGGAAGGGGACGGTGTAGGAGGCATCGTTGTTGAGTGCCAGACCGTATTCAACGCCGGATTCCTGGATCTTCTTGGAGGCCTCGCGCAGTTCAGCCCACGTCTTGGGCATGGTCACGCCTGCCTTATCCATCATTTCCTTGTTACCGAAGACGAGGCCGCCCATGGTCACGTGGAGAGGGATGCCGTAGGTCTTGCCGTCGGCCTGGCGGTTTGCAAGGCCGGATTCGACGAAGTCATCGAGGAATCCGGGTTCCTTCTGGAGGAAGGGATCGAGGGACATGATATTGCCGTCTGCGCCCCAGCGAGTGGACCACCAGCCGCCGTTTTCTTCGACGAGGTCAGGAGTCTGGCCTGAGAGGAAGTCAGCGGTAAGCTTTTGCTGCAGGTCGCCCCACTGGTAGTACTGGACGTTGATCTTGACGTTGTGTTCCTTCTCGAAGGCCGCGAAGGTGTCGGTGTAGGCCTTGTAATCGCGGCCCGCCGACATGTAGATCAGGATTTCTTTACCGGTGCGATCGCCCTTGATTCCCAGTGACTGCGAGGATTCGCTTGAGGAGTCAGAGGACTGTTGTCCCACTCCACCAGGCGTTGAGCACGCGGCAAGAGAAGCGGCCATGACGAAAGCCGCGCATACCGACAGAGTGCGGCTGAGCCGCTTAGAAGAGCTGTGTCGCATCATTGCGCTCCTTATGTTCTTTCTCGTTTAGTGCGTCGTCCCTCGGGGCATGTAGTGCCACCGAAGGGTCAGCGTTGTCGACTCCGGTTCTTCACCGCTGAGTGTGGACAGTAGAGTGACCGCGCTATCCAGGTCCCGGTTGTCGAGGCCGATTGTGGACAGTGCGGGGTGAAGGTCGCCGCCATCAACGGAGGCACCTGTGCCGATGATTTGGAGATCATCGGGGATTGCGATTCCGCATTGAGTCGCTGCAAGGACTGCGCCAATGGCAACTCGGTCAGAATCGCAATACACCGCATCGGGAAGGGGATCTCGACCGGTGAAAATCTTGGTGGCGCACTGGAAAGCAGAGGGGATGCTCCCCTCTGTATACGCCAAAACTTCAGGGGCACCCAGGTTCGAATCGCTGAGGAAACTCGTGTATGCGTGCCAGCGCGGTTCGTTTTCAAGTTCTTCGGCGCTTCGGCGCTGGGTGAGGTAGGCGATCTTCTTCGCTCCCCCCTTAACGAGATCACTGAGAGCCTGCGTGATCCCCACGGTTTCATCAATGGTTACGCCGATATAGGAGGGTGTTGGAGGAAGGGTTCCAAAGATCATGGTGGGGATTGGCGGGCTTGGGAGGAGGTCCATGAGAGCCTGAGCACTGGTTGGATTGCAGGCGAGGCATGCGCTGTCGTAGAGGCCGCACGACAGGGCGTTGACGATCTGTTGTTCTTCGCCGATGCGAACTGGGATCGACACTAGGTGGAGGTTTTCTTCTTCGAGGCGCGTGCTCGCATGCAGTTGGAATCGCTCGACGAAGCGGTCCATGGGAGGGGTGTAGAAAAAGCAGATTGTGCGCGTGGCACCGGATTTCAGGGAAGAGCCAAGGATTGAACGTGTGTAGCCAAGGCTTCGAGCGGCCTCGTGAACCTTCTTCTGGGTCGCAGAAGTGAACGCGTCTGCGCGACTACCGCTGAGGATGAGTGAAGCGGTAGTCGGTGAAACTCCAGCGTTTCGTGCGACGTCGACAAGTCGGACCCGTGAGGCCATGTCGATACTGTAGCGTGTGCCCCCAGACGAATTAAAACGTTTTCATAAAACGTTATAACTCTGTTATCTGGCACACAATGATGCCTTTCTTGCGGATAAGCTCCTTGATAGAATCACCCGTATCACAAAGACACAGCCCAAAGGAGGGCACACATGGGTATCTGGATTGGGGATGCACGCGAGTTCGAAGAGCTGCGCGAAGAAAATGAGCGCTTGAAGGAGCGAGTCGCACATCTCGAACGACTCTTAAAAGCCTCCGGAGAATCCATCGATTTAGCACTGAGTCCATCCGAACGCGCACTGGTGCTAGATGGACGCAAGCTTGAGGCTGTCAAAGCCTACAGAGATCGCACCGGCGTCGGCCTAAAGACAGCAAAAGAAGCCGTCGACGCGGTCGGATAAAGCACACCGCAATGATGCA
>CALIZH010000279.1 GCA_938028585.1 uncultured Actinomyces sp.
GAGCCTCTGCCTTCCAAGCAGATCACGCGGGTTCGATTCCCGTCATCCGCTCCAATAGAACGTCACTCTGGATACAAAGAATCCTGGCCCTGCTGGGAGGTGTCCGGGGTGGCGTTTTCGCTGTTCTGGGACTGTTTTCGGGGTGTTGAGATCGGGCGTGTGGTGCTGCGGAGCGGCTCCCAGCCGAGGCCGATCGGGACCTCGGAGGGGTACCTCAGGGGCCCGCTCGGTCTGCTGAGGCATGAAGCGTCAAAAAGTAGAGTTCCGCGTCAAAAGGTTTAGCCCCGCGTCAAAAAGTACGGGGCTTGCGTCAAAAGGTATCGCGCAAGCGTCGAAAGATTTAGACGGACCGGCCGGGTTGGGCCTGGGCTGCGGAGACGTGGAGTACTTCGTAGATGGTCACGCCTGGTTGGACGTAGTATGGCCCGCTCTGACAGGCTCTGGCTAATCACGGCCAAGCTCTAATGAGGATCGAACACTAGTTAACTCAACCGTTCTCCTCGGTCTGTTAGGGCAGGACCGTCGCAATGTCGTTGAGCTGGCAGTCCAGGGCGTTGCAGATTTTGGCTAGGACATTACAGGTGACGTTGCCGTCTTTGCCGAGCTTGGCGATGGTGGCAGGAGACAAGCCTGCTCGGGTTCTCAGCTCCTCTTTGGTCATGTCCAGGTCTATTAGGAGTTTCCACAGTGGTTTGAAAGTGATAGGCATGGCTAGTTGCTCTCTTCGGTCGTTTCTGTGTTCCAGGTGAAGCCGTAGAGCGCCCGGGTGCCGTCACCTAGATGGATGACTCGTGTGGCTTCGACGAGTTCTTCGGCGCGCTGGCCGTATGCTTTTGTCGCGTCGAAAGAGAAGAAGACCTGTTTAGGTTCACCCGCTCTGCTGGTAAGTTTTTCCGACCGCATGTAGACGCTATGGGCTTAGGCTGGTGTTGTTGACACTTCGTGAAGCGGGTGTGTGTGCCTGCGGCCAGTGAGGTGCCTGTTATGGGAACTCGTCGTCGTTTGACGCCGGAGTATCGTCGTGATGTGGCGAGTCTGGTGTTGGATACAGGGTCTTCGATTG
>CALIZH010000280.1 GCA_938028585.1 uncultured Actinomyces sp.
CAGCAGAGGAGTACCTGCGGTACTCCTCTCTACTGCAGTAGAGAGCCGAACGCGCACCGCCACGTCGTACCACCGCTCAGCGGCGCGGATGGCTTGGTCACGGATGTCGCGGTAGATCTCGCGGGCGAACTGCTCATCGCCCAGGCGTAGGGCCATCACGTTGGCGGCGATGTCGTCCAGCAGCTCCGGCGTGGCCACACGCTTCAAGTCATCAGGGTGGATGGCGAAGCCCTCCACCACCGCATCACGCATCGCCGGAGCCTCCTCGCGGATGATCTGGCGAAAGCGGGCCAACGTGTGCGCCTCCTGGTCTCTCCGGAAGGTGTACTCGAAGAACGTCGACAGCAGGCCCGCACCAAACAGCGTCCCACCCAGCTCGCCCAGCGGCAGCGCGTGCAGCCACTGCCAATCTCCCAGCCGCATTGGTGCTAGCCAGGCGTTGAGCATCATGAGGAGGATGCCGGCCAGGGTGAAGGAGACGGCCAAGAGGGCGGCTTTGAGGCGACGGAGGCGGTGGTGGGGAGAGGGCTCGACATCGGACATTACGTTATTAATTTTAGCACTTCTATAGTGCACTTTGAAAGGTTGGCGTCTCAGACTCGCAGAATGTTGCAGTTTTGTCACGGCACAACAGGGGCGGCTTGATGGGGCGTTATCTTGTGAGCGTGCTACTTCACGCGTGGGCAATGACGGCCAATGGAGACATTTACGCAAAAGCAAGCGTGACTTAAACTGCAAGGCATTCGTTAAGCTGTTAAATACATTAGTAAAGCAAAAAGGAGCGTTATGCGTCTCACGCGAGTCAAAGTTGAAAACCACAGCCGTCTCCAGGATCTGGAGCTGGAGGTTCGCCAGCATATGGTGCTCATCGGCCCAAACGACGTGGGCAAGTCATCGCTGCTGCGCTGCCTTGACCTCTTGCTAGGTGCTAGTACCGGGCAGCTGTACAACCAAATCACACCCGAGGATCTTCGCGAGCCAAGTCATCCCTTTGCTGTCGAAGCCGATCTTTGTAACTTCTCAGACACCGAACAAGCGTTATTTCCCGATGAAATCACGGTCGACCCAAACGGTGAGAAAGAGCAGACACTCACGATCCGTCTTGAAGCCAGCTTTGACGACAATGAGACGCTTTCGATAACGCGCACTGCACCAAACAAGAACACCGGACGACAGATCTCACGTAACCAACTCCAGGCGATCGGATGGACACTGCTCAACGCCAACGATCGTGCCCGAAATATGAGTGATGATCGCCATTCTCTATTTGATGATGTGTTGGCCGGTGTGGAACTTGGCGATGAGCAAGCTGACTTTGATGGCTTGATTGATGCGATTCGTGGCCAGCTCCAGTGCTCAAATGTACTCACTAAACTTCGGGAGAGGATGTCTGATCAGCTCAGTACGGCCTTGCCAGAGAGAGTTGCACAAAACGATCTGACTTTTGTGCCTGGGGCCGCTGCGGACGATAATGTGCTGGACGGTGTGCGACTTCATGTTAACGACAAGTCGATCAGCGAGCAATCCGACGGTAAGCGTGCCATCTATGCGATTGCTTTGTACGACCTGATTTCGAATGGCGCGAATGTCGTCGCCATCGACGAACCCGAGATTCATCTCCATCCTAGCAGTCAGCGTAGTTTAGCGCGGCTGTTGAAGAATGGGAGAAATCAAAAGATCATCGCGACGCACTCGCCGGATATTGTGAGTGCGTTTGATCCTGAGTGCATTGTCTCTGTCAAGGCCCATGGCAAGGTTGTTCAGCCGGCGCAGGGGCTACTCAACAACGATCAGCGGCTGATACTCACCTGGTGGGTCAAAGATAAACTGGAGCCGTTGACAGCGCGCCATATCATGTTTGTAGAAGGCATATCGGATCGCATCGTTCTCGAGCGAGTCGCAGAACTTACTGGGCGTGAGCTAGATCGTCTTGGGGTGACGATCATGGAGGTAGGTGGTTGCAAGAATATGAAGCACGTGTGGAGTCTGTTTGGTGCAGACGGGTTCGATATTCCTACGTCGATACTCATAGATGAAGATGCAGTTCCTGATGTCCCCAAGTATCTCAACATTCGACAGGATGAATTCGAACAAAACTCCGTTTGGGTATCGCTAAAAGATCTCG
Organism: uncultured Actinomyces sp.; assembly: GCA_938028585.1. Taxonomy (GTDB): domain Bacteria; phylum Actinomycetota; class Actinomycetes; order Actinomycetales; family Actinomycetaceae; genus Pauljensenia. The sequence continues at coordinate 2,126 of CALIZH010000280.1, forward strand.
AAGATGAATATGTGCAGGCACTTGATCGAAACACTCTCGTTTCTGAGTTATTATCTTCAGGTATGTTTGAAACAAAGAAACAACAAGAGCTAAAAACTAAGTTCAATAACAACACCATTACTGATGAAGACATTGCCAAATTTTGTTGATTTAAACCAAAGCGGCACCCAAATCATAAGGTGGCGGCTGCGTCAATTGTAAGCCAACTTCTTGATGAAAGTTCCGCATCAGAAATAAAAAGCATCATGGATCTGCTCAACAACATCGAGAGTGCCTGAAGTGCTAGACATAACGCCAAAACAAGCGCAAGTCCTAGATCACGAAGGGCTTTCGCTCCTCATCATCGCGCCCGCCGGATGCGGCAAGACCGAGACATTGGCGCTGCGCGTAAGGGGCTTGCTCGATCAACAAGCTGTCAAGGCGTCACAACGCATCCTGGTGGCCACGTTCACCAAACGTGCGCGCGACAACATGCACGACCGCTTGAGCCACTATCTCACTCCACGCGAGATGCGTGAAGCGGTCACTGTGTGCAACTTCCATGGGCTTTTTGCCAGAATCATCCAAGCTCATAGCAACGTCATCGGCCTTGATCCGAAGCGGCTGACGATGCCACAGAACGACTGGGTGGGTGAGCGTTGTAGCGCACTGAAACTTAAAGGGCTGACCAACGACGTTAAGAGCGACATTAGTTCAGCGAAGCGTCGAGCGCTGAATGATGAGCAGGTTCTGGCTGAACTTCAGTGTTCTGGCAACCAGTATGCATCCATGATTGAGGAGCAGCGCCAAGCCGAGAGTCGCTTGACCTACGATGATCTACCGAGGCTTGCCGAGTTGATCCTTGCCAACGATGAGGTGGCGGCACTCTATCGGCAGCACTTTGGGGCAATCATCGTTGACGAGTTCCAAGATTTAACGCCGCAGCAACTACGTATCGTTCAGCGCATTGGCTACAAAAAGACCACCTACGCGGGCGACCTAGCTCAAGGCATCTACGCCTTTGCCGGTGCTCAACCTGAGTATGTCAAAAAGAAACTCGAAATCGAATACTCCGAAACCATCAAGTTTGCTGAGTCATTCCGCTCATCGCCTGCCGTATTAACTGCGGTGAATTCACTCAATAGTCTGACTGGTGGACAGACGCTGACGGCGGCCACCCCAGACTCTTGGCCAAGCGGTGGGCTGGCTGCCTACCGACAGTTCGATCGTGCACAGGAAGAGGCAAAATACATTAAAAACCTCTGTTCCTGGATCCTATCTGAAGGACGCGCCCCGCAGCAACGAATCGGCATTTCTGCACGCCTTAAGCGGAGGCGCCAACTTGTCGACGAAATGATCGCAGCTAGTGGTCTCCCATACTGTATTTGGGATGACGGCGTGCTCGATCAGTCTATAGCGCAGAAGATTCGTAGCATGCTGAGAGGGCTGTCGCTGTCAGAGTTCCACAGCGCAGATGATCAGCTGGCATTCCTTCGTCAAGCCGTTGCTTTTGACAATGAGCAAGATCCCGATGAGCGAACCGCACTCTCGAGTGCGGTTGACTGGTGCTTGGATCTCTTACAGAAGGATCTAAATCCAGATACTATCCTGAGGCGCATCCAAATTGGTGACAATGATTCACTCATCACTCGCGCTGGAGTACATCTGCTTACTGGTCACGCTGGCAAGGGCCAACAGTTTGATTGGATGGTGGTCATTGGTCTTGAGGAAGACTACCTACCCAGCTACCAAGCGATACAGGCTGGCGATAATTCTGCCATGATGGGTGAGGAAGCTCGGACGCTTGCTGTTATGCTCTCTAGGGCACGGCATGGGGTGCTCGTGACTTCGAGCTCTGTTATATCTGGTGATTTCATTCCGAACAAACGACAGTCGCGGTTTCTGACCGACTTGCTTCCGGCGGTAATATGTGATCGTCAGCAGATCCATGACTGGCTTACAGAAGCCGATTGGAAGGCTATCGCAGAGAGGTGATTCAGGGGATGTGAGGCCAGTCATAGAAGGTAAGCATGAAGTCGCCGGCTGGTAAGTAGATATGATGGAAGTGGTTTTGCTATAACGGCAACCGGAACAAAGCGTTTGAAATGCGATTTGGGTGACGAAGTGGAGACTTGCTGTACAGCGCTACTATAATCAAAGCGCCAGCGTCAGATCTCGAGATCTGGCTTGGTTCGCACACGATAGACAGGAGCGATTAATGGATCGCGGTAGGAAGAAGCGGCTTCGTGATAAGATCTCGCAGAGCATTGACATCACGTCTACGAGGCTCAGTGACGACGAAGCACTGGAGTTGAGTGACTTTGTCGATGACTACGACAGCTATGCGGGTACTAGCAAGACTCGGGAACGATCCTGGAAGGACTGGTCATCAGACGGGTACTACCGACGGACAGAAACGACGACCGATACCTTTATGGAAGACGGCGTCGGCATCCGTCGTGAGACACATGTTCACGATGATGACGGGACGGAATGGACTGATATCGATAAAATCACGGATGGTCGTGGCATACTGAAATGGTTCCGTGATAATCGCTGACGTGCGTAAGTATCTTTGATATGTATAAGTTGCCCCCTTCGATATCATTTGATATCATTCTGGCATGACGATAAGTTCACGCATACGAAAAGACATACCAGACCCCACAAAGCGGCAACTTTATCTGCTTTCTGGAAATGAATGCGCTCTTCCGGGGTGCTCAGTGCGAATTTTTAGTGAAAAAGGGTATGTTGGTTCGATCGCCCATATTTATGGCGTGGGAGAAGGGGCTGCGCGCGGACAACACGGTTTAATTAACGACCAACTGCGAGATCCATCAAACCTTATGCTAGTCTGCCGCAACTGTCATAGCATGATAGATAACAAGGATAACGAAGAGTATACAGTCTCGCGTCTACGTCAGATTAAGGCAGAGCATGAAGCCAAATTTCTAAAGGCGTTTAAAGAGCTTGACCGTTTGATTGACCGGACTGATCGGGACGACGCCATACTTCCAACCAATTTCAGAAAGATTCAATCTTTTGAAAACGAACTAGACGACGATTTTGTCACTTCGCTAGCAATGTCCAGGGAGTTCTTCGAGCAAGTCGCCAATCAAGGGGAGGAGGTTCGGGACCTTATTTGGTTAATTCTAAAGCGCGGTAAATGCGAAGAGTGGGCGTCAACAAGAGTGCGCGCACTGCCAAAAGATCTTGTTGCGGCTAGTGGTTTCAGTGAGTTAGAATTAAAAAAACGTGGAGATGTACTAGAGTCTGCTGGCTTACTTGAGTACGAGCAAAAAATAGCATGTGACTCTGAAAGCGATCCCTTGTATTATTCACTTGTTGACCCTACGGCTAACGAAACGCTCACCGACCTCTTCGTGGAGCTGTATAAACTAGCCCAAGAGGACAAAACCCTGTTAGATAGAGCGATTAAGCGGCTGGATTTTACGGTGTTCAGTGAAGATTCGTGATTGAAATTCCACTACGTCAGGTAATGATCGCGATTATTTTGCTTGTGTCACAGGGGTGCTGTCTACTCTTCCCTCCCAAGCACCTCCCGCCATAAGGGTGACTCCCACCAGCCGGGTAGCTTGAGCATGGTCATGGTTGTGCCGGAGATGGCAAGCGCTTGGCCGTCTGGCAACTCGAAGAGCTCGTGTGGCTCAAGGGCGTGCCGCAGGGTGCCGACATGGTCGATCGACACGACACTGTTGTAGTGCTGCGCCCACTCTTCGAATGAGTCGCCGATTTCGCCGATCTGTTGCCCCTTCATCAGCATGTTGGCGCGTTCCATGCGAAGAAAGTTCTGGTCGCACAGGCCACGGATGCGTGGGTCGACACGCTCAACGCTCCGAGCTCGCCGTGTTGCCGACTCGATCAGGTCGGTCGTTGTGATGCCGCGATGTGGGATGGCTTTGAGCGCTTCGTGATCGACCGTGACGTTCGTGTGGTAGCGGTTGACCAGGGGAGTGAGCTCGGATACACGCTGCAGGTAGGCGGCGTCGCGGTAGCCACCCAGGAGCAACTGGCTGCCTCCCTCCACGATGCCGTAGCCCTGGCCAGGCCAGATCGCGTTCATGCGCTCGATGTCTTGCACACCAAGGACGACCGTGATGCCGTCGCCGCCGGCTGTGGACATGAGTTCGGGCAGGGTATGGATGGGGGCGATGTTTGCCACCTCGTCCAGGGCAAGCATGCACCCGGTTGGGCGCTCTTCTACCGCCGTGGTGCGCCACTGAGTCACCAGCGAGCCGACCAGCGCTGCGACGAAGGGCGCGACGATCTGTGTATCGCTAGAACGTGCCTGCAGATACAGCGTTGAATCACCGTCGAAGAGTTCGGGTAGTGTGAACTCATCGCGTCCATCAGGACAGCATCGCTCGATCGATGGCAGGATGACGTTGCCAATCACAGACATCACATTCTGCCGAGTCTCGTCGGAGATCTTATCTTTCGAGAGAAAGTTCGCCAATGCAAGGCTCGCAGGATGTGTTGCCCCTCGCTTCCTCTTGAAAGCATTCTTAAGGGTGCCCATCGAATCAAATACGTCAGTGTCTGATTCCGAACTACGTAGCCGCATCTTACGCACTAATTCTGCGAACATGCTAGCAGGCTTGCGATTTAAAGCGCATGCCATCATGACTGGTGCCAAAGCCTGGATGGCTGCACCTCGGAAGAAGTCGGCGTTGTTGACGGTATGTTCACCCACCAGGCTAGCTGACACGAAGAATCTGGCGCGCTCCTCAGCAACCTTCCAGTCTTTGCATCCCTCCAAGAAGTTCCAAGACTTGTAGTGGGTGGGCGATGCCGGATCAAGCGCGACGTGCACCACGTTGCCGCCTGATACGTCCGCTAGCTGCTGACGGGCGGACTCGGTGACCTCGATGATGTCTGGGTGCTGCTGCTGTCCAGGTGCCCGTGTCGACGTGCACACGGCAAGGCCTGGGAAGACGGCGATGGACTGGACGAAGACTCGCGTTGACTTACCAGATCGAGGAGCCCCCAACACCGCCAGTGTTTGCTCCTTGGGGAGGTGGATCAAGCTGCCGTCGCTGTCCTCCCCAAGGTAGGCACCCTTGCCGCTCGAGAGTAGGGCACGAGACAGGACGAGTAGGTCATTCATAGCGAGAAGCCTCCGCTCTCTGAGACGTCATCGTCGTCGTCGGCATCGATATCATCATCGGCATCTATGTCAGTTGCATCTGTATTGATATCAAGACCATCGCTGTCGGCGTCAAGACCGACATCTGCCTGCTCGTCGAAACCTAGTTCGTCGCTGGCGTCTACGGCGCTGTCCGAAAATTCCTCCTCATCTACCGCCAAGTCATCCATAGAGAGAAAATCATCATCGACGCTACTAGTGTCATCCGGGGACAAGACGTCATCCTGAAGGTCGGTGGTGTCATCGAGAGCCGATGGTGAGTCTTGCGCCGCCATGTCTGTATGCTCATCTTCCGATATAAAGTCGTCGTCAAGTGCCGCGTCGCTGTCGGAGAGCGACGCCTCTAGTTCCGCGACCTCGGCCTCGGATACGAAGTCCAGCTCATCATCGTCGCTATCTACTGCCCCCGACTGATCTTCCATCGCAGGCTCAACGGACAGTGCAGCATCCAAGTCGACATCGCCCTCATCTCCTATGCCAGCATCGTCTTCAAGAGCGGCGCCGTCTTCGACTGCCGCCTGTTCGTCGACGTCTAGCGAGTCGTCGTCAACCTCGGCAGTCTCATCAGAATTCTCTAGTGATAGGTCGGACGACGGAACGTCGCTCGCATCGGACTCCGCTCTAAGCTCTCCATCGACTCCCGCCTCACTCTCCACACCCACGTCATCGCCGTCGTCCGTTTCAGCGTCAGCGAGAGTGTCTTGGGCACCGTCGACACTCTCGGCTGCGGCTGCCTGATCTGCAACCGACGACTCATCGTCAGAAAGAAAATCGGGGCCAAGCTCCCCGTTGTCTTCCTCGCTGGCTACATCCTCGGCACCCACATCATCCTCAGATGGGACGCTATCAAGGCCGATCTCGCCGCTTTCGACGGCCTCATACGCCACCACGTCAAACGCGGAAGGGGACTCATCCTCGTCCGCAGAGGGAGCATCTGCCTCTCGATCCGAAACGCCATCGGCATCTACCGCTACCGCATCACCCACAGACTCCGCCTGCTCAGCCGGCGAGACGTCGACTGCTCCGGGCTGGTCTCCCGTGTCGAGTGAGTCCTCGCCGGCGTCAGACAGCTCATCTGTGCCAAGCGTATCCATCTCGACAGCTTCGATACTTCCGGCTTCGGAAGAGTCAAAGGCTGAATTAGAGACAGAGTCGTTCTCTTGCCTCGTAAGCCCAGAAGCACTCAAGGATTCGTCGGTGGCTTCCACAGCATTGATATCGGCAGTATCGAGACTTGATACTTCTACATCGTGAGACGTGACGGGTTCTGCAACTGGCTGGGAGGAAGCAACGGTCGAGTTATGATCGACCGATGTATTGGATGACGTTGCATTGTCGACGGATGCATCATCCAGCGACGTCGAGTTGACCGCATGCTCGACCGGTACTGACTTTTGCGGATCGATGGACGGCACCATACCAGAGGAGGTTTGAGAGGCTACTGGTACGCTCGTACTCTGGTCATCTGCATTGGTGGGTGCAACCGGTTGTACTGCAGGTACAGGTTTAGAGCTTGCGGGCTGTTGTGCTCTAACCTCGTTGGACTTCAATGTGTCGCTATTCGGCTGGGTAGTATTC
>CALIZH010000281.1 GCA_938028585.1 uncultured Actinomyces sp.
GCTGGGACAGTGGGAGTGCGGAGGTTCAGCAAGGGGAGGAACTTCTCGTGATTAGCGCTCACTCCGCCACCAATAACGAAAAGGTCGGGGGAGAAGAGCATCTCAACGTGCGAGTAGTAGCGCTGGAGGCGCCCCGCCCATGTGACCCAATCCAGTTTCTGCGCGGTCTTCTGACCTGCAGAAGCTTGAGTTTCGGCATCGTGGCCGTCAATCTCAAGGTGACCAAGTTCCGAATTTGGAATTAAGACACCATCATTGATGATGGCCGATCCAATTCCTGTTCCAAGAGTGGTGACAATGACAACTCCGGGAACATCTTTAGCGGCGCCGTAGATCGCTTCGCCTAATCCGGCGGCATCGGCATCATTCAGAGCAACGATGGTTCGCCCCAAGTGGCGATCCATGAGCTCGACAACATCGATTCCTGCCCACGATGGATCAAGATTCGCCATAAAGGGAACTCGTCCATGAATAATTGGCGCGGGGAAGGTGATCCCGACGGGAATATCATCGGTGACGCCGAGCTGGCGTAGAAGATCGCCGCAGACCTGTGCAACTGAATCTGGAGTCGCCGGGGCCGGGGTTTCGATCACTACGCTTTCGCAGGAGTAGGTCCCTGTTTCAAGATCAACAAGGGCACCCTTGACACCTGAACCGCCAATATCAATTCCACATGCAAGTGCCATGTTCTTCTCCTTCGAAGGTCTTTTCTCTAAGGATAACCGTCTTTATCGGATCGTTAAAATTCACGCCAGAATTATGGAAGCGTCAGGATTTCAGCGCCGTTTTCTGTGACAACGATTGTGTGTTCGAACTGTGCAGAGCGGCCGCGATCTTTTGTCACGACTGTCCACTGATCATCCCATTGTTCCCATTCAACTCCGCCCAGATTCAGCATGGGCTCAATGGTGAAAACCATGCCTTCTTCCATGATTTCGCTGTGTGCGGGGGCAGTGTCGTAGTGGGGGACAATCAAACCTGAGTGAAAGGCCTCGCCGACACCGTGTCCGGTGTAGTCACGAACAACACCGTAGTTGAAACGATGTGCGTAGGACTCAATGACCCTGCCAATCACGTTGATCTCTCGACCAGGGCGAACAGCCTTGATGCCGCGCATCATCGCTTCACGCGTACGCTCGATCAGAAGATGGGACTCTTCATCAACGGTCCCGACTTCGAACATCGCGCATGTATCTCCATGCACGCCGTCGTAATAAGCGGTGATGTCGACATTGATAATGTCGCCATCTTCAAGGGGACGATCATCGGGGATACCGTGGCAAATTACTTCGTTGATCGAGGTGCACAGGGACTTGGGAAATCCCATGTAGCCCAGACATGAGGGGTAGGCATCGCGCGAAATAATGAAATCGTGGCCAATTCGATCCAACTCGTCAGTGGTTACCCCAGGACGAATTGCTTCCCCCACTGCTTGGAGTGCCTGTGCCGCGATTTGGCCGGCTTTACGGATTTTCTCAATGGTTTCCGGTGTCTTGATATCAGAGGCAGTAATTACTTCTGGACCCGAGTGGTACATGTATTCCGGACGATCAATGTGTGCCGGGACGGGACGACGCGGAGAAATTTTTCCAGGTTTGAGATTGCCAAGCGGGGCGCGCTCGGCACCAGTTGAGTGCGACATTGCGGTGTAGTCCTTAGTTTGTTCGGTAGTTCTCGGGCGAGGGAAATGAGCCGTCGCGTACACAGGAGATATAGCTTTGTGTTGCGGAGTGAAGCTCTTGACCAATCTGCGCGAAACGGCGTGCGAAGGAAGGAGACCATGAGGTCATTCCGGCCATATCCGACCAGACCAAAACCTGTCCGTCGGTGTGAGGACCCGCGCCGATTCCAATCGTAATGATCGAAAGTTCTTGACTCAGTTGAGTAGCGATTGGTTCGGGGACCATTTCAAAGACCACTGCGAAAGCGCCTGCGTCAGCTAATGCATGGGCATCGTGAGCAAGGACCTGTGCACCTTCACCGCGGCCTTGAACGCGAGGCCCACCCAAAGCGTTCTCGGATTGAGGGGTGTAGCCCAAGTGTGCGACGACCGGAATACCTGCCTCGGTCAAGAGCTTGACGGTTTCAGCGCGCTGTGCACCGCCCTCGAGCTTGACAGCGTGTGCACCTGCCTTCATCAGGCGGACTGCGTTTGTGAGCGCGTGGGCGGGGGAGGCCTCGTAACTACCAAAGGGGAGGTCTGCGACGATGAAAGCGCGTTTACTTGCCCGGGCAACGGACGAAGTGGCGCGTTCCATGTCCTCGATCGTGACCGGTAGCGTCGAGGAATAACCCAGAACAACATTTCCCAGAGAATCTCCGACCAAGATCATATCGATCCCGGCCTGATCAAAAATCGAGGCAGTGAGTGCGTCATAGGCCGTCAACATCGAAATCTTGACGCCCTGCTCTTTTGCTGCCTGAAGGTGCTGGATACGAATCCGTTTCTTATCCAGAGGGCCTTGGGAAGTGGGAGAAGGGGAGGGTGAAGCATCCATGCGAGGCGCTGAATCGTCAGCGAGGTAACCCGTCATTCTTTTCCTTTCGTCGCCCTATGAGCCTAGTCCGCACTACGGCTTCGTTCCAGCCAGAAGAAGCTGTTGACCTACAATGAAGAAAACCCTCGTATTTTGACGAGGAAAAATGCTGACACCAATCATAGGAGAGTAGGACATGACCGGCACCGCTGGTGGCCTCAATCCCTTGGATGAGCAGGCAATTGAAGAGCTCGTTACCCAAGCGACTTCAGCTATTGCTCATACCGAAACCCTCGATGAATTGAAGGCAGTTCGCCTGGAATTTATGGGAGATTCCGCTGCTCTTGTCCAGGCAAACCGCGGAATTGGGCAATTGGAGCCGAAAGATCGAGGCGTTGCTGGTCGTCTTCTGGGAGGTGCCCGCTCGCGCATTACCCAGGCATTGGATGAGCGTCAGGAGCTTCTTCAGGAACGCCATGACGCGCAGGTCTTGGTGAGCGAAGCTGTAGACGTCACCATTCCTACCGCGCGTGAGCGTCAAGGTGCACGTCATCCCCTGGAAACGATCATGGAAGAGATTTCGGATTTCTTCGTCGGAATGGGATGGCAGATTGCAGAGGGACCGGAAATTGAACACGAGTGGTTCAACTTCGACTCTTTGAATTTCGATATCGATCACCCCGCGCGCCAGATGCAGGACACGCTCTACATTGATGGTCGC
>CALIZH010000282.1 GCA_938028585.1 uncultured Actinomyces sp.
ACGTTCTGGGAACCCGTAAAAGTAATCTTCTTTGCGGATTCCAGGTTGACAGAGTTGTTTGATCCGTCGATGACCAGGCTCGTCAGTGCGCGATGAAGTTGTGTGGGTCATTGATCAATCTTTCGTGTGGAAGGAAAGCGAAGTTGCTGGAGCGCACGGAAAAGGTGCGCCCCAGCCACTTGCTGTCAGAATGCGGGAATGAAGATCTCCACGCGGCGGTTTGCCTGGCGGCCGGCCGGGTTATCTGAACCATCGGAGTTCGTGTTGGGTGCGACCGGCTTGCTTTCGCCGAAGCCCTGAGAATCCAAGGTTGTAGCGACGCCATCCTTCTTCAGTTCATTGACGACTGCAGTAGCGCGTTCCTCGGACAGGGTCTGGTTGGAAGCGTCGTCTCCAATCGAATCGGTGTGGCCGTACACGTGTGCAGCCGGGACCTTCGCATTCGTGAGGACCTCAGCAAGCTTCTTTAGGGTTGCTGCTGCCTCGGGACGAATATCGGACTTGCCGAAGTCGAAGAGGACGCCATCTTCCAAGGTGATGGTTGTGCCGCAGCTCTCGACGGGCTTGAGGCTATCGACCTTGGGGAACTTACCAACCTTGCCAACGGTCGGGGCCTTGTCAGCCTTCACCTGCTGGCCGTTCACCATTGCGGTACCATCGCCGTTGTTGATGATGTTCAAGTTTGGGCCGTTGTAGACACCGCCGCCCTTGCCATCAAGGTTGTAGTTCACCGAAGTCTTGCTGTTGCTGTAGTTGCCGGAACCGTCGGAGCTCACCACGATGTTTTCGCCGGTCTCGGAGTTGTTGTAGACGCCGGAACCGTCAGGGCTGATCGTGATGTTCAGGGTGCTTGAGGTGTAGGTACCGGAGCCATCGGAACTGATCGTGATGTTCAGTCCGTTGGATGAATCGCTGTAGACGCCACCGCCCGTGCCATCGACAACGATGCTTACCGGACCCTCGTTAATAACGCCGGAGCCGTCACCACTGTTGACGACCTGCTTGTCGCCGTTATTGGAGACACCTGATCCATCGCCGCCAAGGACAGTATTTCCGCCGTTGGTCACCAATCCGGAACCGTCACACACAGCGGGGGCAACGGTTACACCGGGAACGGAGGAAATCTTAGAGGTCGCGTCAATGACAGCCTTGTCAGCATTTGAGGCGAATACGCCGATTGGTGGAACTTTGAAAAGAGGAACTGGCGGAATCTCGCCGGGTTTGTAGCCTGCGACAGCGGGGACCGCGGAGGTGGCTGAAGCCGTTGCCTCGGGGGTTGCCTCGCTCGTTGCGGAGGTCGATGCGGAAGGCGCGCTCTGAGAGCATGCACTCAGTGAAACGAGTGCGGCCAAGGTGGACAATGCGGTCGCCGTACGGAAAAAGTGGCGCTTTGATGTTGTGTCACTCATGCCCAAAGTTTAAAAGGATTATGCTGAGCACTTGCTGTGTGGCCCCTACTGAGACACTGATCGAAGTTGATCTGGTTGCGATTATTTGATGCTTTTGAGAGCTCATGTGCTGGGGTGTTGCAGATAGGGCGCGTGCAGGATGTCGCCGTTTTTCTTCTCATCTGCGAGAAACAGGGGAAAAGGCGGGACGCGTGACGCAGGTCCCGTGACACATATGCGAAAAGAATGAAAGAATATGTGCATGACCTACAAACTGGTGCTGCTCCGCCACGGCGAGAGCGAATGGAATGCAAAGAACCTC
>CALIZH010000283.1 GCA_938028585.1 uncultured Actinomyces sp.
TGTTGGTGGCGGCGGGAGTAGTTAGTGCGCCAGGTTTAGCGGGGGCGGCTATAATCGGTGTTGCAGTAGTAGGTGTGTCGATGGGCGTTGGGTATGTGTATGATCATGCACTATCTAAGCGTACTCGCGAAACAATTAATCGTAAACTGGATAACGCTGGCACTGCTTTGATGGAGACCGGAGAAGATATCGCTAATACTGCGCAAGACTTATGGGAGGACGCTTCGTCCACAGTGTCTCATGGGTGGAAGTGGATGACAAGCTAGAGGCGTGTGTGAACGCCGCACTGAGTTCAATATCGGCGTGATGCGCTGAGTGAAATTGTGTCCGAATAGCGGTGTGTGCATTCTGCGTGCATTGTCTTGATCGTGGGTGGGCGGATTGTGGAAAGATCGGTGATCGAAGTCATAGGCCCTGGTCTACGTGTTGTCAAAGTTGCGTGGTCGATATAATGTATATGACGTTTAACCAAGTCGTCGACTGTGAGCGCGGAGATCGAGTGCGGGCTCGCGAAGTTAGCCTGTTTTTCTACGGCAGCGTTCTCTCGTTAATTCAATCACTGTATCTGTGGCACCTTTCTCTATGGCCTATTCTCATCGTGTTCTTGACGTTTTGTGTTATGCTGCTGGCACAAAATGTCGTGAACGGTTCTGTGTTAGAAGATTCCGGTGAGCCTCATCGACAGTGGGTGAGAGCGTCGCCTGAGGGGGTCGACTTCGTCCCGTCGTCAACGCCAGCAGTATTTGAGTGGGCTTGCCATGTCGCGCTTTTCTTGAGTGCCGTATCTGCAATTTGTGTCGGTCAGTATGTCGAAGTTCCTCGCGGACCATACTCCAATGGATTGCTTCTCGGTGTGGCCACAGTTTTCCTCGTGCTAGTGTCGCTCAGTGGGGTGCCTCGATCAACTCCTGGAAGCGCTGCATGGAGGCTCACTCCCGAGGGCCTACTTATCTCCCCATGCAGTCAGTACAGAGCGTTCGTCGGCTGGTCTATGAAGCCTCAGGTGGAGGGGCGGG
>CALIZH010000284.1 GCA_938028585.1 uncultured Actinomyces sp.
ACCTGACGCGCCTGCTCGCCATCTTCAAGGAGCTGCAGGAGACCTCGCAGCTGATTGTCATCACGCACCAGAAGCGCACGATGGAGATCGCGGACGCCCTCTACGGCGTCACCATGCGCGACGGCGTCACGACGGTGGTCTCCCAGCGCTTGGCGGACTAGCTCCACTTTCCCATGGGTTCTACCTTGGGGTAGACGACGGCTGCATTGGTGCGTATTCTAGCGATATGGCAACACTCAACATCAAGGATGAACGCGTGCATGCGCTGGCGACAGAGCTGGCACGCCTACGTGGGACGACCGCGACCGGTGCTGTTCTCGACGCGCTGACCGTTGAGATGGAGAAGGAACGAGCCAATCACGCTATCGACTGGCAGGCCTTTGCTGACGTGCAGAGAAGGTGTCAAGGTGTTGATGACCCCTGGCTGACAGACGACGATATCTATGACAGTGAGGGGCAACCTCGATGATTGTCGACACTTCGGCATTGGTTGCGCTGATCAGGTCGGAGTCGAGAGCTGCCGACGTTATGAAGGCTTTGGATGAACATCCCCAGAGACTTATCGCTGCGCCCACAGTACTTGAGCTGTCTATTGTGATGGGGCAGGCACGAGCCTCAGAAATTGATTCGATCCTCGGCATCTTGGGGCTAACTATTGTCGAATGTGGTGTCGACGAAGTGAAGTGGGCCCGTGAGGGGCTGCGCAGATATGGCAGAGGAAGCGGCTCGCCCGCAAGACTGAATTTTGGTGACTGCTTAGTCTACGGAGCGGCGAAAGCTGCTGGCCTTCCTTTGTTGTTCATCGGCGACGATTTTACTCATACAGATCTTCAGAGTGTTCTTGTGGACCCGTCTCCCCGTTTGTGACACGTGGGCGGAGACCGTGCAGTCTTCGCCCACGCCTTGTCAGGGTCTGCCATAGCGGCCTGGATGCACATGTGTCGTGATTGGCCAGTGGCGACACGAATTATCGCCGTCATCTTGGATGTGCACCCCATGCGAGACCGCGTCGATCCCTCCTGGCTCCTGAACATGGTTCTGGGCCGCTCCAAGCAGATCTTGAAGAAACGGCTCGTTTCTTAGTCGAACACCGGGCGCACGAGCACCGAAATTGTCACGATGGACGGAATCGCCGGGCTCGGACAGGGATCGTTGAAGAGCTTCTGAGGAGCGATGCTGGCTCGCTCACACCGTCCACTTGAACGAGTCCGGCCATTACGCCAGACCTTGCCTGTCCGCTTCGAGACCCCAACAGCGTGGGCCGCCTGCGTGAAGTTCAAACCATCAGCAAGAGAGCGCACATACTCCCGATGCCGAGCCTGACATGCCTCACGATGGGAGGGGTTCTCAACCCCCTGAAAAACACGACCAACACCAGCCACAACGAACTCCTTCACCAAG
>CALIZH010000285.1 GCA_938028585.1 uncultured Actinomyces sp.
TAATGGTATCGGCGGTTGGTTCCATTCTTACATCACCATTGAGGTTCCGCTTTTTACGTGTTGGTTCATCTATCTGATTACGCAATCGTCACGTGAAGCAAAACATATCCAGCAGGGGTTAACTCCGTATGTCGTTCAAGGCTGGGTGCTTCCTGTTGAACTTCAAATGGTTACTGACCGTGCGCAGCGTCGAAATGCTGTCAAGTGGGCTGCTAGCGCAGGTTCAGAGGCTCGTAAAGCAATGAATTTCTTCTTGAATTCTCTTGCCGCCATTGGTCTTGATGAGTATGCGCGTCCGCTACGAAAGCGTGAAGACCCCGCACGCGATGCTTACGATCGTGAACTGCTTACGAAAGCAGTGGAAGCGCGGAAGAAGTTCCTCTCGTTGACGGAACTTTCGCAAGCGGCACGTCGGGTGAGCGCGTGAGCGTTCTACAGTGGCCTCGTGATGAGGAAGGTTTCCCACATCGAGAGGCAGCGCGGGTAATTCTCATTGACGAACGAAATCGCGTTCTTCTGGTAAAAGGACACGATGCTGACAATCCGACGCGCTCATGGTGGTTCACCGTTGGTGGGGGAGTTGAGGACGGGGAAACAAGCCAAGAAACTGCCCTACGAGAGGTCTTCGAAGAAACCGGTATAGAGCTCAGTCAAAAGGAACTCGTAGGGCCGATTGCTCGTCGACAGGCAATATTTGACTTTAAGAGTCTCATTGCTCGCCAAGATGAAGAAATTTTCTGGGCACGCGTTCAAGCCCAGCCTCTGAGCGATTCTCATTGGACCCCAGAAGAACAACGAGTGATCGATGAATACCGTTGGTGGGATCTTGACGAGCTCGAGAAATATGCCGAGAACCATGAGGTATACCCACGCTCGCTGTGCGATCTTATTGGGCAATGTCTTCACGGATGGGATGGAACAGTAAGCGTCATTGAATAACTAGAGTTAGCCCCCTGCGTGAGTCATCATCGCAGGGGGCTAACTTTCAGTTCTTACGAACTATCGGGTCACAATTGTTCCCTTGGGGACGACGGTAATTCCTGATTCCGTCACCGTGAAGCCACGCTCGAGATCGTGTTCCAAATCGACACCGACAATCGCGCCCTCTTCAACGACGACGTTCTTGTCCAGAATTGTCTTCACGACCTGTGAGGAACGGCCGACACGCACACCGTGCATGATCACTGAGTCAGTGACTTGTGCCCATGAATGGACATAGGAATTTGGAGAAACGATGGAGTGGTAGACCTCGCCACCCGAAATAATCACCCCTGGAGACACGAAGGAGTCAACCGCATGCCCCATACGTGAATGCTCGTCTCCATAAACGAACTTTGCAGGAGGCAATGAGCCATCCAAAAGCGTCATCGTGGGCCAATCCCTGTTGTAGAGGTTAAAGACGGGATGAACGCTAATGAGGTCCATATTTGCCTCGTAGTAGGCGTCCAAAGTACCGACATCGCGCCAGTAATCGCGGTCTCGATCCGTCGAACCGGGAACATCGTTGTCCTTGAAGTCGTAGTAGCCGCACATGCCACGCTCAACGAACCAGGGAATGATATTCCCACCCATATCGTGCTTCGACAGGGGGTCCTCAGCATCTTCTCGAAGCGCGGCGATCAGATCCTGAGTCGTGAAGACGTAGTTGCCCATTGAGGCAAGAACCTGGGTGGGATCGTCCTCGAGGCCAACTGGATTCTGAGGCTTTTCAACGAACCTATCGACGTGGCCATCTTTGCCTTCGATTACCCCGAGGGCCGATGCTACTTCGATGGGCTGGCGAATTCCTGCGA
>CALIZH010000286.1 GCA_938028585.1 uncultured Actinomyces sp.
CAACTGGCTACCCCTGCTCGCCTTCCGCAAGCGTCTCATCGAGGGTGAGGTTGCTCCGGAGTCGAGCACGGCTAGCGTAGCGCCTACGACAGAAGTGAGCGAGACCACGACGGCCCGCAGCATCCGCAAGACGGCCTGCCGTCCGATCAGCGCGGCGAAGAAGCAGCAGATTCTGAGCCTTGAGCCCACCGGCATGTCCGCCCGAGCGATCGCTCGGCAGGTCGGCACATCCACTTCCACGGTGAAGGCTGTCTGCCGCCAAGCCAAGCAACCACCCCGCCGCAAGCGACGCTTCACCAGCGATGACCTCCGGCGTGCTCAGCAGCTCTACGCCCAGGGCCGCACCTACATCGAGATCGGGCTGGAGCTTGGCTTCGGCCGGGATACGGTGAGCAAGCATCTGGCGGCGGCACAGGCCTGACTAATGGCTCGGGGAGTGGAGACAGACAGAGTCAGTACACCACTACTCGTCTTCTCTCGTTGCCGCCGCAGGTTGGGCCCGGCAAGTACCGGCAAGTACTTTAGCGTTGCTAGCAGTTCTGATTCTCGTAGAAGGTGAAGTCGGAACGAGCACGAATACACCACAAGATCCGTCTGCGTACCCTGCCAGCGGTGATCAGTATTCGACGTGATTCCGGAAATTACTATTGACATCACCAAAGAAAAGCATATAATCGTAAGTAGACACAGGCCAACACCGTGTCACCAAGATCTCCGGCGGGTGGTTTCTAAGCCACACAGCGGGAGATTTTTATTTGGTGAGCTTTAGCGCGGTTTCCTATCAAAGACTGACATGAAGTCCTTGCGGCCAGTACGCTTGTCTTCCTTGACCTGCACGCAGAAGTACACACCGTCTTTCGTGACGCCGTAGAAGCGGTGCAGCATAATGTTGAGATCATCTGTCCGAAAAATAGTATCTGGTGCGATCTGAGAATGACGAAGCAGGTCAAGTGCCGCTTTGTAGAACTTGAGCCTTTTCCGTCGTTCCTTTGGGTGCTTCTGCATCAGGTGAGTCCAAAATACGTCGAGAAAAATCTTGCTGCTATTGAAATACTTCGACCTCACATATGGTTGTCGTTTGCTTGATTGTGCGACGACATGATACTCGGCTCGAGCTCGCTTCAATACTTCATCATAGGATGATCCGGATAAACGCGGATATTTTGATGTATAGACATGCATTACTCCAATCAGTATACAACGATTCTGGAACTATGAGAAGGTTCGGCTTTATTGCTAAGTGAGCAAGCTGAAGTCTGTTTTGTGTCTATCAGTGAATCGGTAAGCAACCTCCGGGAGTGGCTGGCTTTTGCTCATCGAGTGTTCTCCATCTTGGTAACAACACTGACTGATGAGGTAATGCCTGTATTATTAACTCTGGTGTTCGTTGATGAAACTTCGAACGTCTGGATGATCGCTCCACCACCATCCATTAGGGTATTGGATTGATTGTTGTTGAGCAGTGCTAATCGCTTCATTCAAGGCTGTGGCGATCTGGGAATCGTTCTTTTGTGGAAACAACTGGTGCCGCATATTGTCATCGTCGATGAGTCGAATGAGAATTGGGTAGGCGTGATTCTGTTTGAAAGCAGACGAAGCGGGATACGCGCTACCGCTGTGCGTTTTGTCGGTCGCAACAATAGCGCAGTACAGAATGTCAAACTGGCACAGTGAGTTAAGGAGTGGGTCGCCCACTGGGGTGACTTCGTCAGTATTGAGTGCTATATCTGGCATGTCAGGGCGCATCGCGGGATGCTCGACCATAAGTAGGCGTGCTGGGGGAATCATGAGGCCTCCACGGTCGTCGGCAGGAAATAATTCTGCACGAGACGCTTGAGCTTGTCCATGGCGAATCCACGATGTGTAGACGTATGTGAAGTCATCACTCTTTGGAGGGTAAGGCTGAAGAACAAGATGTGAGACGGTCGCCCAAGCTTCACATCGGACAGCGGCTGCGCCGATGATGTAGCAGCGCACGATGATTGCGAGTTGCTTTGATAGATCTTGCGGGTCAAGTTGCTTATACGCATCGAAAAGACGGGTGATCGTCAGATCAGCAATGTCGATTTTGCCGAGGAACAGAGCCTGCACAGCAATGATAGTTGCCTTATTGAGCGCCTCGACATAACGCTCCTCGTCGGCGGCAAATCCGGAGAGCTGAGACAGGAAGTAGCGGATACGCATGTCTCCGCTGAGTTCAATATTGGTGAGCAGCGCCTCGACGAACGTGTCGTCTGACATTTCTATCGATAGCGGCACGTTGGATCGTCCGCCTGGGCTTCGCAACGACTTGGCAACTTCTGCCACCAGAGATTCAATGTCTCTTCGTGCATCTTCGCGGATGCGCTGATCATGCTCCCGTAGCAACTCATTCCAATGTGACCACCGTAGAGGAACGTTTTGCGCGCCATCTCGGATACAGACGTCTCCCTCGCGGAAAACTTTCTCAGTTTTACCGTTCTTTTCATACTGCCCAAGTGCACTCATGGGTACAGGGAAGCCACTTTCGTTATGATGAGCGTAGATGACAACTACCTCGTGCCCGCTAACAGTGTGGAACTGTGAGACGATGTGTACGGGGCCTTCGGTGTACCTGCGGATAAGGTCATTGAGGCGCGCACCGTCGAAGGACTTGCGTGTATTCTGGTCAAAGGTTCCTTGCGGCACGACAGGCTTTCCACTGTCGTCAACTCCGACGAGGATGTATCCGCCTGGCGGCCGGTTCGACATAGACACAACGTCTTTGACGAACTTTACTCTCCCCTCGTTCTTCGAAAGGTCAACGCTTTCTTTGAATTCGAGGTGTTGTTGCTCTGGCTCAGAGAGCAACTCAGTGAGTTTCTCGATGTCGGTGCGACCATCAACAGTAACTGCCATTATTCCTCCGTATATTC
Organism: uncultured Actinomyces sp.; assembly: GCA_938028585.1. Taxonomy (GTDB): domain Bacteria; phylum Actinomycetota; class Actinomycetes; order Actinomycetales; family Actinomycetaceae; genus Pauljensenia. Next base: position 2,895 of record CALIZH010000286.1, read on the forward strand.
TATTTTGGCTACTCCGGAGTAAGTATACAGAAAAATACGACAGAATGGAGAGATCGTTGGGGAATGACGAATATGCGGCAGTGGCCACGCCAGCAGCAGTGTCGCTGGCGGCTGTCCGCAAGGACTGATGACGGCGGCGATAGGTACGGTGTAGTCAGCCTTGCAGACCATTCAAGGTCAACCTGGCGACACCTCCAACCCACTCACCAGCCCACCGGCGTCGGTGTCGAGGGCGTGGGCGATGCGGAGGATGTTGTGGAGGCTG
>CALIZH010000287.1 GCA_938028585.1 uncultured Actinomyces sp.
ATGGCGACAAATGGCATGCTCAGCAATAGGAATTATCGTTGTCGGCGGAACGTATGCTCTGTGCTTCTGGGCGGGGCAGTCCGATCTGGGATCCTGGATGGCCGCACTTCTGACCATGCCTTTTGTGGCGGTCGGTTGGGTGAGGCCAAAAGGTCTGCCTTTTGAGAAGTATGCGCGTTATTTCTGGAGGTACAAGTGGGACCCCCAGAAGCGACTGTATGCGCAGGACTCGGTGTTGTCGACAGAAATAGCCGCAGAAAGGTCAGCTAATGCTGTTCGCAACTCGAAAGCGCCAAAGCAGCGAGTCATCCGAGAACTCGAATGCGGAGGATGGCAGTAAGCCTGATCGGAAGGCTCGCAAGCAGAGTAAAAAGCGCCGCGAGAAGAATGATGTTCCTCGCCGTAAAAGGAACACCGCTCAGGCTGCTATTCAGTATGAAGCGATGGTCGAGAACGGTGTCTGCTCGCTGGGAGGAAACCAGTACTCTGTGTCGCTGAAGCTGGCGGATATCGACTATCAGCTGGCTCCGGAAGAAGAGCAAGCCTCCTTGGTGGAGTCGTATGCACAGTTCGTCAACTCCTTTGATGCTGGGCAGAACATTCAGTTGACGGTTATGAATCGTCAGCTTAATAAAGCTGAGCTGGCGCAGAGTGTCGAGTTCGCTCCTCGCGGTGATGGGTTGGATGCCTATCGATGGGAATACAATGACCTGATTAACGCGAGGCTGGCATCCGGCCGCAACAACACTGTGACGGAAAAGTATGTCACGATTACCGTTGAAGCTGATGACTTCGATCACGCCACCAACAAGCTGGCCCAGATTTCATCAGATGCGATTGCGCAGCTGCGAGCTGTTGGTGGGTGTCGTGCAGAACGAGTCTCTGGTGAAGACCGGATCCGGATTCTGCATGACATTCTAAGACCGGGAGAACCGTTTCGTTTCGAGTACACTGATCTAATTGGCACTAACCTTACGACGAAGGACATCGTCTCACCGTGGGCGATCGATTTCTCCGGTGATGGTAACTCGATCTGTTTCACCGGAGAGAAGGACTCATACTATCAGGTACTGTGTCTCCGTGATCTGCCCTCGTGGCTGTCTGATCGTCTCATGAAGGAGCTCTCTGAGATCAACTCGGAGCTGGCGATCTCGGTGCATTTCCGGCCTCTGGACCACGCAGAAGGTCTGGATCTGGTCAAGCGGCAGATCGCGGAAATGGACATGCAGCGCTCCAACGAGCTGCGAAAGGCCCGGAAGCAAGGAAATGGTGAGGAGTCGATTCCTCACGAGCTGGTGGCTTCGCATCAAGAGGCAGTCGATCTGCGTGATCAGCTCGAGTCGAGTAACGAGAAGTTGTTCACGACCACCATTGTCGTAGGGGTCGCTGGTGCGACGAAGGACGCGCTTGCGGAGGCCGTTGAAAAAGTGCGGGTCGCTGGACGTAAGCACTCATGCCCCTTTGAGACGTTGAAGTGGATGCAGGAGGATGGTTTGAATGCCGTTCTTCCGCTCGGCGTGTCTCGTCTACCGATTTACCGAACTCTGACAACGGCGGCAGTGGCTGTGATCGTTCCGTTTACAACGCAGGAGCTGCTGCACAAGGGCGGCCTCTTCTACGGGGTGAACGCAATTAGTCAGAACCTTGTGGTGGGATCACGCACATCCACG
>CALIZH010000288.1 GCA_938028585.1 uncultured Actinomyces sp.
GAAGGATGGGCCTGCATCGGTCGTGGTGCCCATCGATAAGCTGTCGATTCTCGTGACGGTCGCCGTGTCAGCCGCGGCGTTTCACGAGCGTTTCACGCGGCGCTACCTGCTGGGCCTGGCTCTCATGTGCGCGGGAACTGTCGCCATGGTGGTGGCGTAATACGAAATAATTTAAATTGCGGACAACGCCCGCACCATCTCGAAACTAATCGAACAATTGCAAACCCAGCCCTCTGCAAGACTTCCCGCAACCGAGCATCGTAGGACCGACAAACTAGCTAGCAAACGAGTATCGAGATTGAGCTTTATGAGTCGAAAATAAAGAAACCCCTAAAGCAGCAGCACGTCGCGATGCATCATCACACCACTGGACCTTCAACAAATCGCACGCTTTCAAAGACATGAAAACTGCCTCACGGAAAGCATCTGGCTTCATACAAACACCATGCTCTTTCAACATGCGACATAGCGCTTCAAGAAAATCATGATCACCGAAAGGTGCATAAGAACAGCCATCCAATTCCAACGCAACATCTGCAAGTATCAAAGAAGGTGTACTAGGAAGAGCTACCGTTCCCGCATATGAACTAGCAAGCTCGCCGTAAATGAGGTCACTTGTAATCTCATTAGGCGAAAACTTATAAAAGCTAAATCTCTTAAAGTCAAATCCAATAGCGTTCCTAGCGGCTACAATACGAACTACTGTTTTGCAACGAGCAAGCGAAATTGCCGAATCAATAATCGATTTCGCAACACCATGCACATCCACACCCCCCAGACCTGACCGCCGAGCTCGCCCAGACAACTTTGTTACAACGACATGACTCAGACTATCCATATTTTTAACTAAGACATCAACGAAGCAATCATGATGCGCACTAACTATGACATTTAATGGATACGTTGGGACCTTGATAAGAAAGTCATCATAATCTCGGTCAACAATAAAAAGAGCCCTCGACAGTCCTTGATCATAAGCCAGTTCAGCTGCCCTCAACACACCATTCTTACCAGAGGAACTAGCAACCAAATGAATTTCAGAATCGACCACATTATTCAAAAGGAACAGGTCATCCGGCCCCTCCACCATTATCGCCAGTCTTTTCGATTTGCCGACGAGCATCCGAATCACATCAACATCTGAACGTTCTGAAAGCAGATCCTTCACTCAAATTCACCACTTTCACCACCCATTTCAACAGCATTATCCCACATTCCATTGATAATCTGAGGTGAATGGGTTGCCACAACGAAACGAAAACCCACCAGTTGAGCAATCCTAAGCACATCTGGAACGAAACACAATTGCCATGCAACATGGAGAGAGATCTCTGGCTCATCAATAAAAACCGTTGCCCCTTCTTGAACATTCAAAAGAAGGTCATACATCAAAATAATCTCATGCTGCTCCCCTGTCGAAAGCGAATCAAGCGCAATATTGACACCATCAAACCGGCGTACACTGAGGCCTTCAGCGGCGGCAATCTCCACTCGCTTACCATGTAGCCGCTTATTTAAAATCTCTTGAAGCAACTCGATACGCTCAAGAATATCCTCAAATGGATGAAACTTCTCCTTCGCATCCTGTAAATACAAATCAAGCAATGTAAGTTCCCAGTTTTTCAGCTGACCTTCTGGCAAATTTAGACTACCAGACTGGTCTACCTTAACTACTGCCGCAAGGCGATCACGAAATTGATTCTGCTCGTCATATCGCTCGATAATCTTCGAAGGATCGCGATACACGTTTTTCTTAGCCTCTTTAAATACGCGACTAAGAAACGACCGATCTTTTTCTTGACTTAATCTAGAGTATTCTGTTTGAGCTTTATTTAGTTTTTCTTTTAGTCGATCAGAATACTCATTAATACGCGCATGCGACGCCATCCGTTTAGCACGCATAAATTCGGCCGAACCACCCATATGTGCAGTAGAGTAACGCTCACTTAACAGCCGCTGCGTATCGATAAGATAACTCGACACTTGCTTACTGAACCTTCTAAAGACTAGAGGGTATTCTAGAAATTCCGGATAGTCATCAAATTCAGATTCCGAACGATGAAAAGGACGCCTAGATCTTCTGTATCTCCTATAAAGCTCATCCAGCTTATACCTTTCACCTCCTCTCACATCCTCCCATTCACCATTTCCTACAAACTCAAAGCGCGACAGGCGAGATAAATACTTCAAAAAATCAATAGGATACGGCATCCACCTCTCAACTTTACCTTTAGACCCGATCAGCTCAAATTCAATAACACCTACACTTTCACCCATTTCATTAAGATTCGAATTTAACTCTTTACGTTTTACCAATAGACGCACATTGTCAGAATATCTTAATTCTGCGGTCGAAAAAGGCATTGCCTGGAGTAGGCCATAATCAAGCGACTGTGCGGCACATACAATTTGGATAAACTTAGTCTTTCCTACACCGTTAGGCCCGTACACGATGACAAAGTCATTCGATTTTTGGAAATCAATCGAGTGCTCATATTGTCCAAACAATCCACTAACGGTCGCTTTCACTAGTTTTTTCACGGACCTCACACCTAGCTCCTTCGCGATAGTTGTTTTCTCTGCATGACCATGCACATCTGCGCGCCTGGTGGCTCGAGAACCTTTACAGATACTGCACAATAGTATCACACACCACGTTGTCGCCCTTAGAAACACCTAAACTTCGGCTTCATTTTTACTACTGATATCGGATTGACGTTGTATGCCAGCTTTGAAGACTCGAATGTTAGTTCCGACCCATTACAGCAGTTTTTGCTTCCAACTGCCTTCAAGGAGCCGATCCAACGCCTCGCGAATCTTCTGCTCCTCCCCGGATCCGATCGTCGGCAGACGCAGGACGGGCACTCCATACGCGGACATGATCGAATCTTTGAGGCCGTCGCGCTTCTGCTGTTTCTGGCTCATGCCGTGGAACGTCCACCCGTCTACCTCGATGGCAAGGAGAAGGCGCTTCGTCACACGCGAGTACACCCCGAAGTCGAGCGCGCTGTCCCGGAACACGAAAACTCGCTGTTCCTCGTTCAAGCGGCGCGTATTCGGCAACGCATCCCGCAGGAACACTTGGGTCTGATAGCCAAAGCGCGCATACCTGGGTTCTGCGAGCACGTCTCGCAGGCATTGTTCCGCAACATTTTCTGCGGGCGAGCGCCGACGATCAGCCCACTTAACCTGAGAATACCGCTCGAGCGATTCGCTATACGCGTTGTAGAGGACGTCGAAAATGGACACGATGTCCGACTGGACGATGGCGCTCGGATCGTACATCTCGATGTACTCGAGCAAGGCTCTCACGTTGCGGCTGAGCCGGACTCCCCCATGCGTGGTCACGACGACGAAGCGGTCTTTGGCTCGCGACACAATCACGTTTGTCAGGGCATCCGCGTCGTAGAAGTCTTGCGCGGCCGAGCGGTCGTTGGCGTTGAGGACCGTGGACAGGATGATCGTGCCCGCACCGCGCCCCTGAAATTTGTGCGCGGTCTCAGCCAGCCATCGGGGATGAGCCCCATCGCCGAGGTCGCTACGAATCTGCTTGCTGAGGTTCGTTGCCTGCGCCCGAAACGGAGTCACGACGCCCACCACGAAGTCGCCCGACTCGTCTGCCCCCTCGAGCTCGACACCGTCCCGGATGCTGCGCATATCCTCAAGGTCGGTGACGATGTCGATTTCCCGCT
>CALIZH010000289.1 GCA_938028585.1 uncultured Actinomyces sp.
TCATGCTGATGTCCCAGTTCAATAAGCGCTCGCGCATAGCCTTCACGCGGTTCGGTAGTAGTCGTCACTTCAATTCCTCCAGAGCTTGTGCAAGTTCTTCATCCGTCGGAGCGAGGCCGTGGAACTTTGCGGTGTTTTCCATGAAGGACACACCCTTACCTTTGATCGTGTGGGCAATAATGATGCTCGGCTTCCCCTTAAACCGCATTGCACTTTCGAAAGCAGCATCAATCGCTGCGATATCGTGCCCATTGATTTCGATGGCGTTCCAGCCGAAGGCTTCCCACTTTGCACGGACATCGCCAATAGACAAAACTTCATTGACGGGACCATCAAGTTGGATCTTGTTGTAATCAAGAATTGCACAGACGTTATCAAGGCCGAAGGCTGCAGCTGACATCGCAGCCTCCCAAACTTGACCTTCTTGAATTTCTCCATCACCAAGCATGACGTAGTAACGCGAGTCCATGCCGTCGTGCTTAGCGGCCAGTGCTGCACCATTTGCAACAGAGAGCCCCTGCCCCAGAGAGCCCGAAGACGCATCAACACAGTCAAGGTGAAGATTCGAGGGGTGCCCTTGGAGACGAGTGTGCATGTCTCGGAATGTCATAAGCTCTTCGCGAGGGAAGAACCCGCGCGCGCTCATCGCGGCATAGTAGGCGGGAGTGCAGTGTCCTTTTGAAAGAAAGAACATGTCACGGCCATGCCAGTGAGGTTCGTTAGTACGTACACGCATGTATTTCATGTACAGAACCACCAACACATCGATGGCGGAAAGAGAACCAGCCGGATGGCCGCTTCCCGCATGGTGCACCATTCGCACAATATCGCGACGGCACTCGAGAGCAGTCTGCTCGAGGCTCTCAATTTCTTCCTGTTTCAATGCATATCCTTTCTTCTTCTGTGGGTGTCCTGGCGAGATCACCATCTCGCCAGGACACCCTGAGTGTCATGCGTGCTTACTCATCAATTTCGCGGAACGAAATCTCTTGAGCACCTTCCCAAAGGAACTTTTCGCCCAAGGCAGCAAGGTTCTCGTTGCCTTCGATGATCGTCGCGAAGTGGTTGCCAGCCAGCTGCCCCGCCTTCGAGGCGAAGTTGACGTATCCGTATGCAAGAAGCAGCTCGGTCTCAGATACACCACCGGGGTAGATCACGAGCTCGCCGGGGTGCGGGTAGCAGGTTCCGTTCTCAGGCTTAATACCAAGATCAAGATCGCCAAAAGGAATCCATCCGGCCTGGCCAGACCAACGGACATGAATGATCTTTGAGGTTAGGCCAAGAAGATGCTTCTTGAACGCTTCAACGGTCTTAGGCGCAGCTTCTTCTTCATAGCGCGCCTTGAAGGTGTATCCACCGGCGGTAATTTCGAGCAGCATTTGTTTTTCCTTTCTTATTGTTCTGTCTGTAATCAGTTGCCCAGGATGGATGCAAGCAGAGCCATACGGATGGAAACCGACTGCAAAATTGCGCGGAAGTGCAACTGATGAGGAGTGTTATCAATACGCAAATCCATCTCGCCCTTACGACGCGGCAGGGTGTGCGTCACGTAGATCATGTGACCCTTTTCTGCCTCATCCTTGAGAGTGTCGTAGCGGACGAAGTAGCGATCCATCAAGGTCTTGAACTCTTCTGCCTTGGCGCCAGCAGGAGCAGAGCAACCCGGCAGGTAGATCAGGTCCTGCTTACGGACAAATTCGTTGAAGGAATCCTGTTCGAAATCGAATTCCTCATTCAATTCGACGTTAAATTCATTGCGAATACGGTCGGTCACCTCAGAAGGAGTACGGCGATCGGAATCAGAGGCGATAGAGACATTTGCACCCAGACGGGCAAGCCCGTAAGCCATCGAGTGGCCGGTTCGTGCTTCAACCATGTCAGGCGAGACGACTGCAACATTCAAGCCCTCGATACGACCAAAACGACGCCACAGCGTGTAGAGGTCGAGAAGCGCCTGGGTGGGGTGTTCCCAGTGGCCCCAACCACCGTTAATCACGGGGCATTCTGCGGACTCGGCTCCTCGACGAGCTTCCTCTTCGTCGTAGTGGCGGAGAACGATCAAATTGGCGTACTGCGAAATGCAGCGCATCGTATCTTCAATCGACTCTTCCTTCGCCACCGAAGAGGTGACTTTCGGATTTGCCTCAACAATGACGTGGCCACCCATACGCTCCATAGCGGTCTGGAAGCTCATACGGGTACGCGTTGACGGCTGGAAGAACATCAGCGCGAGCATCTTGTCATCAAATAGGTCGATCTTCGAGCGGTTAAACAGCTCGAGCGCCTTACCAAGTTCGAACAGGTTGTAGAGCTGTTCGTTCGAGAGATCGTTGATCGAAATGAAATTCTTGCCGGCGTGGTCAACGGCATCGATCAGTTCGCGCATTGAGCGCATGTATTCAGACACAATAACTCCTGTGTTACTTAGTGTTTTCTATTGAATGAAGAGCGCCCTTAGGCGTGGAACAATTCAGTTCCCACTTTTGAATCCCTAGTCAGCTCTGTGTTTCCGCGCAGAATTGTTTGCTTCACAACTCCACGCATCTCCCGACCGTCGTAGGGAGAAATCTTGTTCTTATGCTCCAGTTCAGCAACCTTCACTGTGAAGGTCTCCTCCGGCGCAATGATGGCAAAGTCAGCATCGTTCCCGACCGCAATTTCACCCTTCCGGGCAATGCCGAAATTCCGAGCAGGATTTGCGGCGAACCAACGAGCAATATCCTGGAGTTCGATATCGAACTGCTTGCCGGCTGTCCAGATGGCAGAGAAACCAAGCTGAACGGATGAAACACCGCCCCATGCCTTCGCAAAGTCACCGATCTCAAGGTGCTTCAGATCTGCAGTACATGGAGAGTGGTCAGAAGCAATATGGTCGATCGTGCCATCGATGAGTCCTTGCCACAGCTTTTTGCGATTTTCATCTTCGCGAAGCGGAGGCGCGCACTTGTACTGGGTTGCACCGTCTGGAATTTCCTCAGACGCAAAGGTCAGATAGTGAGGACACGTCTCGACAGTGACTCGCACTCCTTCAGCCTTAGCACGTTTAATATCGTCAAGAGCCTCTGAACTGGACAGGTGAAGAATATGTACGCGAGCGCCCGTCTCTTTAGCCAGTTCCAACAGGTTATGGATGGCAGTGTTCTCAGCACTCCGTGGACGCGAGTTCAAGTAATCCTGATACTTTTGCCCACCGATCTGGGGTGCCTGAGCGAGGATTTCTGAATCCTCGGCATGGACGATAAGGACTGCATCAAGGCGCGCAATTTCCTCGAGCGTCTCCTTGATCTGTTCGTAGGTCAGATATCCATATTCATCGATACCGGAATGAGCTGTGAAGCATTTAAATCCATAAACTCCGTGTTCCCAAAGAGCTTCCAGATCAGGAACATTCCCCGGAACCGCGCCACCCCAGAAACCGACGTCAACCGAGAGCTGCCCTTCTGCTGCAACTCGCTTAACATTTAGGTTTTCAAGGGTTGTCGTCGGAGGATTCGAGTTGAGAGGCATGTCAAGAACCGTTGTAATTCCACCGGCGAGTGCGGCGCGAGTCGCACTCTCATAGCCTTCCCATTCTGTCCGCCCTGGCTCGTTGATATGAACATGCGAGTCCACGAGCCCTGGCATCAACACTTGATCGTCCGGAACGATAATTTCTTTCGCTGCATCAACCGGAGCATCGAAGTCATCTAGTCC
>CALIZH010000290.1 GCA_938028585.1 uncultured Actinomyces sp.
AAATCCTTGCCCGGCCTCGTAATCGGTATTGATCCACAGATCCTCAATGGAAAAGTCGGGAAGGTACCGCAGCGAAACTGAGCGGAAAACTCCGGGAAGCCACCACTGATCCTGATCTTCAAGATAGGATCCTGCGCTGAACTGATGAACGCGAAGAGTCACCGTATTTTCACCGGGGACAAGCATCTGGGTGATGTCGAATTCGTGGGCGAGGCGTGAACCGCGAGCCATTCCAATCCATTGGCCATTGACCCAGACAATGATCTGGGATTCAACGCCTTCGAAGCGCAGACGGATCTGTCCTCCCTGCGAAAGCCACGACTTGGGACATGTGAAGCGGCGAGAATAGTCGCCGACAGGATTATCTTCCGGGGGGAAAGGCGGATCCACAGGGAAGGGGAAATCAACATTGGTATAGGCGGGGGCACCCCAGCGTCCATCTCCTCTGAGAACCCAGTGGCTTGGGACATCGATCGTCTCTTCGCTTGATACACGGGGAGAGGGAGAGGCCTCTTCGGCATTCGCACCGGGATTGGGATCAACGCGGTGATAGGTGAAGGCCCAGCGACCATCGAGGCTCATCTGCCCTGGATCATCAGCGAGATACGCACGAGCAGGAGAAAGTGCTCCCACACAGGGTGCGTATGAGGGCATAATTTTCATGATGAGCCTTTCAGGTGAGTCAACATTGAAACTCCTTGCAGTACACAAAGACTAACACGTTATAGTTGTTGTGTTAACACGCTTTTATTCCATCGCAGATCAGGAGCAGGAAGAATGGAACGAGCAACGCGGGCCGATGTGGCCCGAGCAGCAGGAGTTGCTCCTTCGACGGTTTCTTTGGTACTGAACGGCCGCGGACCGGAAGTGAAGATCGCACCAGCAACAATTCAGAGAGTCCAAGATGCAGCGCGAGACCTGAACTATATTCCTAACGCTGCTGCACGTTCACTTCGGCGAGGCAGTTCTCGCCTGATCGCGCTGCTCATGGCAGAACTCCCAGATAACCCCTTCGTCCCGGTCGTTCACACGGTTCTCACAACCGCCATGATCGAAATCCAAAAGCGCGGATATTTGCTTCTTCCCCTCTTCCAATCAAGTAACGACCCCTCAGATGCGCAGACAATTCGCTCCGTCTTAGGGGACACGCAATTAGCCGGGGTCATCCGCGAAACGACCTCCGCCGAGAGTTTTACCTCCACGCTTCTGGCAAACCTCGGTATTCCCATCGTTGCAATGTCGATGATTAATACGGAAGACACCCAAGGGGCCAGCGCTCTTGTGAGCATTGACGAATGCGCGGGAGTGAAAGAAATACTCAGCGAACATCTGAGCGCACAAAGACGCGGACACGCAGTTTTTCTTGCAGGACCGAATACCAATCACTCACGCCAGCTCCCCCTTGAAGCCGCCTTCGACACCGGTTTCACTTTGCTTTCGCTTCCCGATTGGGATGCCTCGACCGCATACCAGGCAGCCCTGCGCCTTCTCTCAGACAACCCGGATATCACCTTGATCGCCGTCGCCGATGACTCGCAGGCACCGGGCGTGTTCCAAGCCGCCATCGATCTTGATCGCCGCGTTCCACAAGATCTTTCCATCCTGGGTTTTGGCAATCAAGAACCCGCGAGCAGCCAAGCCCTCGGCCTCACAACCGTCGAGTGGCCACTGCGCGAAATGACACAGAGCGCCGTTGAAGCGATGATTTCGGCGATCGAAAAGCCGCGCAAAGCAAAGAAAGCTGAGCGGCTCATCGTCCCCACTCGCGCGGTTTGGCGCTCTTCAGTCGCTCGTCCTTAGAGCGACAGGCTTTCCTTCACCACGTCAGCCAGGCGCGAGGCTACGCCATCCACCCGGTCTGTCGGCCGCCATACCCTGTAGAATGACCCCATGGATCCCGAATACGTCGTCAATACATCCCTGCCCTATCTGACGAGCAAGCTCGAAGACGCCGGCCTCACGGTTCAGCTTGGCTTCAACAAAACCGAGCGCACAATGTTCCTCCTCCTCAACGATTCCGTGAAGTGCGGCATTAATCAACTCATCAACGAGCTGCTAGATGCGGAACCGGACGCGCACCACGATCTGATGGATCCGTGGGTTCCGTACCTCATCGAGCGGACACGCATTGACGAAACCATCCTGAACAAACCCGACGAGCTACGTCGACTCATACGCACCGAGTTCTGCACTGCCGACGCTGTCGCACACCCGCAGTTTTCTTACGCCCGCCAATACCCCGGCGGCCTCGCGCTGACGCTCAGCCTCGACTGCCCGACACCCCTGTTCAGGCTGAAAGACGAACAGCTGGCCCAATGCCCCCTGAGCATCGACGAGCTCTTCCATTGCGCACAAAAGAACACCGACGACCTCCCCATCGAGCGCATCCAGCAGTTCGGGCCCTTCACCTGCCTGTCGGCGCAATCCCCGTTCGTCACGGCGAAGGCCGCGAACATACCCGCGCTCATGTCGCGTTTCCTCATCCAGGCACCGCACGGCCTGTTCTTTACGATCCCGGCGAACCACATGATGTACTACGCCCCCGCCGACCCCGCGAACATTTCGAAGCAGCTCTGGGATCTCGCGATCTTCGGCCGCGTCCCCGTCCTCACCACGACCAAGCAGCGCCCGGAGGCTGTTGTGAGCCGCGACATCTTCTACTACTCGCCGGAAGGAACGTACGAGACGATCACGCAGGGCGATAACCCGGCCATCCAGGAGTTGTTCACAAATCAAGACATCGACGCCGAGACCGTGCGCACCTGCGTCGATCAGTACCTGTCCCCCTCCCCCGCTTTCCGGGCGCGATTCGACTTGCCCTAGTCGCGAGTCCGACGCGAGGGACACATCGGACAATCCTCGACGCAAGCGGGAGGACGGCAGGCGGCCTCGCACGCCGAGGATGTATAACGTGCGGGGCGGGCACCGGTGGGTGCCGCCCTACACGCGTACGTCTCTCAGAGGCTCACAGCGCCAGGTTTTCCTTCACGACATCAGCCAAGCGCGAAGCCACACCATCGGCTTGGGACTGCGTTGCGGCCTCGACCATGACACGGACCAAAGGTTCGGTACCGGAGGGACGAAGCAGGACGCGACCCGTATTGCCCAGCACGGCCTCGGCAGCGGCAACTGCTTCCTGAACGGCCGGGTCGGTGTTCGCGCGCGAACGATCCACTCCCCCAACGTTGATCAGCGTCTGAGGAAGGCGCTTGATGAAGCTTGTGAGGTCGGCCAGATCTCGGCCAGATTCCTTCACCATGCGTGCCAATAGCAGCGAGGAAAGGATGCCATCGCCGGTAGTTGCATACTTCTTTGCAATGATGTGTCCGGACTGCTCTCCACCCAGGGAGTAGCCGCCTTCGAGCATGGCTTCTAGGACATAACGGTCACCGACTCCGGTCTGGACCGTCTTGATCCCTGCCTCTTGCATGGCAAGAATCAAGCCAAGATTCGACATGACAGTGACAACCAAGGTGTCCTTGGCAAGCTGGCCCTCATCACGCATGTGCACAGCCAGTGCGCCCATGATCTTGTCGCCGTCAACAATGTTGCCATCGCGGTCCACAGCCAAGCAGCGGTCGGCATCGCCATCGTAGGCAACGCCGAAATCGGCTTCGGAAGCAACGGTCAGGGCCTGAAGCTGCTCGGGATGAGTGGAACCAGCCTTGTCGTTAATGTTGCGCCCATCGGGAGCCGCATTAATGACAACGGCATCGGCGCCCGCCTGACGGAAGGCTTCAGGAGCAAGGAAAGACGCACCGCCATTTGCACAGTCAACCGCAATTCGGAGGCCATGAAGGTCGGTACCCAAGGAGGTCATCAAGTGCTCGATGTAGGACTTTTCTGCCCAGTCATCGTCGTATTCGACCTCACCGACTGCAGCGCCGGTCGGACGATCCCACGAGGTGTTGAGAAGCTCTTGAATCTGGTCTTCAACTTGGTCGGGAAGCTTATAGCCGCCGTGAGCGAAGAACTTAATGCCATTGTCGGGCATGGGGTTGTGCGAGGCAGAAATCATGACGCCCAAGTCAACTGAGGATGAGGCCGTCAGATGCGCAACGGTCGGCGTGGTCACAACGCCAACGCGGACAACATCCATTCCCGCACTTGCCAAACCCGCCGCCAGCGCATGGTCCAGGAACTCGCCGGAGATACGCGTATCGCGGCCAATGATCGCCTTTGGCTTATGTCCCGAGGCCGGGCGTCCCTGAATCGTCAGGCGCGCTGCCGCTTCACCCAGTTCCAAGGCAAGTGGCGCAGTCAAGTCGACATTTGCAAGTCCACGCACGCCATCTGTTCCGAACAACCTGGCCATCGGGGTACCTCCCGCTCGAAAATTAATCCACCGCTATTCTAGCTGCTCACTGTTCACTCAATCGATTGACCAGCAACCAACATTGCAGGAAAGCAAGCAGAGAACTAGGCATTTCGAATACAAAAATGTGGCCCCAATCTTCCGATTGGGGCCACACCTTGAAGTAAAGGCGAAGATCAGCGCTTCGAGAACTGCGAAGCCTTGCGTGCCTTCTTGAGGCCTGCCTTCTTACGCTCAACAGCGCGGGCATCGCGGGTCAGGAAGCCAGCCTTCTTCAGTGCGGGACGGTTCGCGTCACGATCGATCTCGTTCAGTGCGCGAGAGATGCCCAGGCGCAGCGCACCGGCCTGGCCGGAGATGCCGCCGCCATTGATACGAGCGATCACGTCGAAGCGACCGTCGATATCAAGCAGAGTGAAGGGGGACTTCACGAGCTGCTGGTGCAGCTTGTTCGGGAAGTAATCTTCAAGAGTGCGTCCGTTAATGGTCCACTGGCCGTTGCCGGGAACCAGGCGAACACGGGCAACGGCTTCCTTACGGCGGCCAAGGCCCGCGCCGGGCGCGGTGATGGACTGACCAGCACCAGCAGGCGCTGACTCAGTCTCTGTGGTGTAGGAGCTGGGGACAACTTCCTCATCCAGCTCAAGAATCTCGGTGGTCTCAGCCACAGTTCTCCTCAGTGCAGTTCGTTGGGCTCAGAAGCGCGACGCGCTCACTGGGCGACCTGGGTGATTTCGTAGGGAATCGGCTGCTGGCCGATGTGCGGGTGCTCAGCTCCGGCGTAAACGTGCAGCTTCTTGAACTGCGCGCGGCCGAGGCTGGTGTGAGGAAGCATGCCGCGGACTGCCTTCTCGACTGCGCGTTCAGGACGCTCAGCCATGAGATCGCGATAGCGTGTTGCGCTCAGACCACCGGGGCGACCGGAGTGGCGGTAGGCCATCTTCTGGTCAAGCTTCTTACCGGTGAGGGCAACCTTGTCCGCATTAATGATGATGACGTAATCGCCCATATCGAGGTGAGGGGCAAACGTCGGCTTGTGCTTCCCACGAAGGATAGCGGCAACTTGAGCCGCCAGGCGACCGAGGACGACGTCAGTGGCGTCGATGACGTACCACTGCTTGTCGGCATCCGCCGGCTTAGGTGAATAGGTGCGCACGGGCGTAACCTTCAATTCTTTCTGTCATGGGGCCTAGCATCGAGTGTTCGACGCACCGGCCCGCTATGAAACGGTTCCGCGAGGCATCAGCCGAATTTCTTCTCCGGCGAGTGGGAAGGCACCAGAGGTCCAGCTGACACACAGCACCTGTTAGTTTATGCGCCAAAAGGCAGCGGGGTCAAAGCACAGACCAGAGTGTGGCTTATTCCTCATATCGTTTCTGAATCAACCAGCGCAGCAATTGCCGCCCATGGCCCATTCTTCAAGGCTTCCGTCAAAGGCAAAACCACGCATACGGCGCGCCCGGTGGACCTGATCGCTCCACTCGGCCTCGTCAGGATAACTCACGGATTCCAGGGTCAGCCCATGCGCGGGGGCAATGGGGGCCGCGTCCTGGCGCGAGGCCTTCTCAAGCAGCTGCGCGGGCCAACTTTCCTCGCGCGCTCCCCTACCGACCTCAATTAAAGCGCCAACAAGGGAACGAACCATGGAATGGCAGAAGGCATCAGCGCGCACATGGCACTCGAGGACCCCGGTCCCCCCGGCCTCGGGAACAATGCGCAACTCACGCAGTTCACGGATCGTCGTCGCTCCCTCGCGTGGGCGACAGAAGGCAAGGAATTCGTGCTCACCCAGAAGAGGCTGGGCCGCGCGGTTCATCGCCTCGATGTCGAGGGGCTGGGCAACCTCGTACACATCCCAACGTCGCGCCAGAGGCAGTTGCCCCTCGGGGACGAGGCGATAGGTATAGGAACGCTCAAGCGCTGCGAAACGCGCATCGAAGTCTGCGGATACCACGCTTACTTCCAAGAGACGGGCATCAGCAGTCCCCCGAGGCACTCTCAGACCGGTTGTCGCCATGTGCTCGATATATTCACGACCAAGAAGCGAGTTCACGCGTCGCAACAGTGCGCGGCAGCAGGCCTGGTTGAGTTCTTCTTCGTCTTCGGGGCGGTCGGATTCGCGTATCAAAGACTGGAAGGCGTCAGAGGCGCAATCAAAATGAGCGACTTGATGGCGTGCATGAACTCCGGCATCAGTTCGTCCTGCGACAGTCAGCATCACAGGACGGCGCAAAATTGTCGAAAGCGCCTGGGTGAGAACACCCTGGACAGTACGAAGGCCATCTTGTGCGGCCCAGCCGTGGAAGAAAGTGCCATCGTAGGCAAGATCCAGACGGATCCGCAGCTGGGAATTACTTAGAGCTCCCACGAGCGCACTCCTCCGATAATGCCGGCATCGTTGGGGACAATGATCACGTCCTCACCGAGACGGTCGCGGTAGGTTGGGACAATTCGTTTTGAATTGCCACCGCCCAGATACAGACGATCCCACATGTACATGGGACGCAGGCCGTCCACGACTCGGCGAACGCGGCGAGACCAATGGACGTCACCGAGGCGAAGTCGCTCATGCTCGCCGATATAGTCATCGTAGGTAAGGCCCCAACGAATCGGCCCCTGTGAGACCTCGACGTGTGGAGAAAGCTGCCCACCATCGAAGACCGCGTTTCCAAGTCCCGTGCCCAGCGTGATGATCATTTCTAGGCCCCGTCCGGTGATCACACCGGCTCCTGCAACTTCAGCATCATTAAGAACTTTGGTCGGAATGCCAAGAGCGCTCTCAACCGCCTGTCCCATGTCAAAGTGATCCCACTTCTCAACAAGTTCGGGAAGAACACGCGAGCGCGGCCCGTCCTTCGTGATGTAGTGCGGAGTAGCAATCACAACCCCATGGCGAATCATTCCCGGCATACCGACGGTCACGCGATGGGCTTCTGGAAGCTGAACCGCAAGATCGACAATCGTCTGCACCAGCAATTCAGGGGGAAGCGGATAGGGCGTGGGTGTCCGTTTTGGCGGGGCGACCATTGTCCCCTGTCCATCAAGGACGGACGCTTTAATTCCGCCACCGCCACAATCCACTGCCAGTGT
>CALIZH010000291.1 GCA_938028585.1 uncultured Actinomyces sp.
CCCCCATCCGGGTGCGCTGGGGCGAGAAGAGACTGAGATTGGTAGAAGCCATGAGAGAGGTCCTTTCGAGAAGAGAAGAGAAGACGACGGCTGGGGAAGTGCTCACCCTGGAGCGGTTTCGCTGCCACTGCCTGGAATGACAGTTGCGGCCCTGTGGCTGCCCAGATCGCCCATCTGCCTGCCGCACCGCCCAAGGGCAATTGCGGCGCTGGCGTCCGGTTGATCTGGCACATCTAGGAGAACCCGGCACCAGTGGCGGTGTCGTGACACAGAAGTGACATCCCAGGGTCGCCAACGTCGCTATGGGCGCGCGACTACGGTGATCACATGGACGACACGGACACATCGAGCCAGGAAAAAGTGCCTTCTACACCAGGCAAGGCAGTCGAACGGCCAACTCTTGAGCAGGCCGTTCTGTCAGAACTATTGGCTGTACGCAAGACATCCGAAGGGCTCTCTCCGCACGCTATGGCAGGGTGTCCCACCATCATGGCGCTCCTCGGGGACGGCGATCCCCTAGTAGCATTCACACGGCTACAGGATGGAGTGCTTGAGCGCATCGAACTAGCCGACGACGTCACGCCGATCGAAGCAGCAGCCTTCTCACTTGGGTTGGCAAGCAGTGGACGCACCCATCTAGAACGGCTCAATGCCTTCGGACTAGAACGCGGCTATGAAGCCCGTCAAGCACGCCGCCACTCAGACAGAGGAATCCGGCAGCTGGCTGCGCTGATCTGCTCAAACTGGATCGTTCAAACTACGCCCATTCTCTCAGTCAACCTGACGCAGCAAGCCGACAACAGCCTTGCTGTCATGGCCTACACCCAACGCCAGCGCTTCGTTGACATGAAGCCACTACGTTTCCAGCGCCGAGTCGCTAGTAGCCAACCAGAACCGTGGTATCCTCAGCCCGCCTTGGTTACTGAGGATCACCAGACCAGCACCACCACAGCTACCCAAACCGACATCAGTGCCGTCAGCGAACCAGCAGCCCCACTGCCCGACGATCTTTGGGTTCGTCAGCACCTAACTAGCCCCTTAATTCTGCCGTCATCAGGCAGCGAACCGATAGAACTGCGTGTCTCCTGGTTCGGCGAGGTCTGGCCTTGCTTCGAGATCAAGTGCATCGGCGCACTCTCTTCCGATCTCGTCGTCACCAGCCAGACACTCGGCAACACACTGGTACTGGCCGCCCACAACAGACGTAAAGCAGCAGCCAAGTAGTACCGCCCGCATATCACACTCCACACCTCCGCCCATACACCCGAATATCGACATCTGACGACCGCCAACGATCACAACTTAGTTACGACAATTTTCCACAACTCCACACCCTCGTCTACTCATTGATAGGTCTCACTGACGAAATCTGTGCGACACAGACAGAGACCCAGTCCTCTCGTTGGCGATACTCGAGAAACAAGCCAAACCGACTTGTCGGCCTCCCGACTGCTTGGCAGGCTTACGTCACAGGTTCGTCACAGCATCCCCCGTGGCGATTCCAGCGCACGCATCCCTTACGGCTGGAACGAGGTGAAGCCGAACATGATTAGCGATGTACGCACCCACAGGACTGCAAAAATGTGGACAATAACCACCCATATCTCCGAGGCAAAACTCCTGTCACTCAGCCACGCATAATACTCAGCAAATAACGTTCGACCACGCAGCCTCGAGACTACGCATCCAGAAGAGCCGCAGCAACGTCGTCTTCTGAGCGGTCCAGGAGCCACTTCGTAATGCACAGTGCCGTGCTATTACTCAAAGTCGAACGCGCCTCGCTATTTCCTCACCCTTCAAGCGCACAGTCGAGCTGCGCGTCAGTAGATGTACCTGCACGCAGCGACTAAAAACTCACCCTCACCCCGACACAAGAGGCAACCATCTCGAGGAGACGTCATGGAACAAACACATGACACCCCATCTCACGACGACGAAGAACTGAACAATGTGATTCCGATCCACGGTGACGAAACCGAGCCCGACGATAACGACGGTAGTTCTGGGGCCGATACAGAAGTGCTTGACGTCGGCATCACCGAAGAGATCCTCACCACCGATCTTATTGGCGGAATTCGCGGCTATGTCGACATGAGCCGCAAGTACCTCGAGTCCAGCACGAGCAGCATCACGCCAATGCAGCTCAACGACTACATGGCGGACAACTATGAGGACTCGCTGACAGACGAGCAGCGGATCGCCATGGCGGAATTTGATGTACTACTCGCCAAGCACGGTCAGACTCCCGCCAGGAGCGTCGAGGGAATCGTCGCGCTGCGGCAGATGCTCGTCGACGCGTTCAAAGACAACTCGCTCGTCCCTCAGCAAGTCCAGCTAGAACTGAAGGAACTAAACCAGAGCATCGAGATACTGGAAGCAACCTACCAGTCGCATCTGAAACGCTCGACCAACGAGTCCGAAGCCGCCGCCATCACTTCTCAGCAAGAGCGAGAGCAGGCAGATATCGACCTCAAAGTCACCAAGGCCAAAGGCGAGGTGACTGTCGGCACGGCCGAGGTTGAAGCGAAAGAGCAAAACGTTGAGAACAAGCTGCGCGCGGGCATCGCCGACAACAACGAGGGTATCCTCGGCAAGACGCTCGACAACGATCGGCTCGCCAAAGCCATCGAAGCCCATAAGGACTCGCTCCGCATCATCTGGCAAAAGGCC
>CALIZH010000292.1 GCA_938028585.1 uncultured Actinomyces sp.
AGCATCGCTCGGGCAGTTCTCCCCGGCCTCGATAACCAGGCTCTGCCCATCCCACCAGCGTGCTCGATGCCTGTCACATCGTCACACAAGCTGGCGACGCCCCAGATGAGGTACGCCGTCGCGTCCAGCAAGACACGACCGGTCACCGCGGGCGCAAGGGGATCCCCACTACCAAATCCGGCTTCTCCTGCGCGCCTCACGCCAGAAGCTCACCCCACATCAATAAGAACGCCTCCGTGAGGCCTTCGTGGCAGATAAGGCGCATATCAGTGTCGAAGTCGCCTACCACTGCGCCCAGCAAGTATGCGAGGTCTTCCATCAAGCCACACCAGCCCAAGGCCGACGCCTGGCCGCTCGTCTCATCCAGCGCCTACCAGCCTGTCCCATTCCTGAAATCGCTCGCCTAGGTGCGAACCCTACGCAGGTGGAAGGACGCATTCTCGGTCTACTTCGACACCGGCGGAGCCGGCAATGTGCCAACAGAAGCCATCAACGGAATCATCGAACTAGGAAGATGCACCGCCAGAGGCTACCGCAACCCCACCAGCTACCAACTCCGAATGCTCCTCATCGCAGGAGGCCTAGATGCTTCCACCCACACCCAACTATGAAGAACCCCATTTGTGCTTGCCTAGCTGCATCAATTCGCTCAGGGGTACGAGCGCTTCTCGTTCTGCTAGTTCAAGCGCCTGTACGCTGATGAGGTTCGCTTTGTCAGCGTGCTCATTCGATTGCTCTGCGAGAGTGTTGGCACGTTCAGCGATTTGGTTTGCTTCTGCCGACGGGGTGTTCGCTCGGTGCGACTCGACAGCAGCCCAGATAGCAATATGAGCGCGCTGGCGGAGAGGACGATAGAGATAGCGCTACACTTTCAGGGTGATGACGGTGTCGTAGAGGCCGACTTGGCGCAGGTCTTCACGGCGTTTCTCTTCCGCATGGGAGGCGTAGCCGACGTAGGACAGGGAGGCATCTTCGTAGCGGCGGAACGCAAAGACTGCTTGGTTCATGTGGATTGAGTTGAAGACTCCTAGGTTCACCAGGAGGTTGAAGTCCTCCACGGACAAGCCGGTGACCCGCTTGAACAAATCAGGCTCAATCTTGGTGATGACGTCGTAGAGTGTGTTCTCCCTAAAGTCGGTGAGGTACATGAACGCAGGAATCCGGGTCGCAAACTTGATGAGCTTTTCCTGGATCTGCTTGCGCTTGGACTTGTACTCTTTCTCCTCGGCGGAGAGCTCCTTCTTCTCCGCCTTGGATAGTGAGTCACCCTTTTCCTTCTTGGTCTTGGACACCGCTTCGCTCTTGTTGACCACGGTCTCGAAGATGCCTGCGCCGAGAGCGCGGAAGCCTTCGATATTGAGGATGGCTTCCATAGCACGCTCGTCGTTCATGATCTTCTTGAGCGTCATGTTGTCGACGTTGACTAGGATCGCGGACTCCCACTTCTTCGCCAGCAGGGTCGCCGAGGTACCAGACATGGCGATATCGAGCACCTCGCCCGCGTCAATTTCCTTCATTGTGGCACCGTCATAGGCCAGTATCGGCAGGTAGTTGACGAGCTGGGCGACAGCGTGTTCGGGGCTTTTGGCCTCAGGATGTAGCCCAATGCCGTAGTCGGCGATCTGGCGCAGAGCGCGGGTGGGCGCGAAGTCAAAGACGAACCCAACTGGTTTGAGGATTTCCTCCCGGCTTGGGTCATCCCCGTCAGGGTTCTTGATCGCCCACGGGGACTGTACCCGGAAAGCGGCCTGGAAGTAAGACTCCGGGCTGGTGAGGTTGCGCAGCATGAGGATCGAGGACCATTGCTTGACGGTCACCCCGGTTGTCAGTTTGCCGCACGAGAGCGTAATGGTTTTGGTGTCGTGACCGTCCCCGATTGCCTCACGCACAGGTGGAAGCGCTTCAACCCCAATCCCTGCACCCGGGCCAGCGGCGACGATCACCTGGTATTGATGCCAGAAGGTGTTGTGCCGTGCAGCGAGCAGGTTCGCCATGGCCTGGCAGGCAGCAACGTTTGGTAGGTACCAGAACGAGTGCTGGAGGTAAGGAAGCAAACGGGCATCCGCGTACGGGAAGGGTGGGCGGCCGCCAGCTTTGAGCATGTCCATCTGCGTGGGTGCGTGCTCGCCACGGATGAGGTCCAGCCACTTCTGTACATCCGACTCGTGGACGAATCGTGCAGCATTGCCGCTGCCTGTGGCTTCGAAGAAGGTGTTGAGGTCGAACTCGTCAAACTCACCCTGATGGGCGATAGCCACCAGGTCATCAGGCATCCGGTAGGTCAGCAGACGCATTTCCGGCAGCGCGGCATACGGGTTCCACTCACCGGGATGCTCTGCATCCCACTGGCGTTTGGCAAGCTGCTCGTCGGTGTAGGTCCAGTTGAAGATCTGCTCCTCGATGAACTCGCCTGTGGCTAGAGCCTTGAAGGGCGTGCCCGAGAGGTAGAGGTAGGAGCGGGTCGTGATGGGAAGAAAGTCGTCCTCATCGCTACCAAGCTCGTCAAGCTCCTCATCGAAGGTGGCCAGCCCCTCGTGGTACTCAGCTTTGAGCTCCTTGGCCGCTTCCTTCTCGTCCTCACCTTCGAAGAGAGCTTTGGCGTTCTCACGCCAGGCACCGAAGTGGTACTCGTCGAAGACCACCAGGTCCCAGTTGACGGTGTGAATCCACTCGTTCTTGGACTTGATCAGGCCGGTCTTTTTGTCTCGTCCGAGGAGGTCCTGGAAGGAGCCGAAGTAGACCAGAGGCTGATCTACCTTGACTTCGCTACCCTCATCGAGGGTTTTCGCGCTCAGGTATTGCCAGCCTTCAAAGTCCACGTGGCTTGCCAGGTCTTCATGCCAAGCGTCTTGCACGGCAGGTTTGAAGGTCACGACCAGCACACGTTTTGCACCCATGCGTTTGGCGAGCTGGTAGGTGGTAAAGGTCTTGCCGAAGCGCATCTTGGCGTTCCACAAGAAACGCGGGACCGCATTCGGATCCTCTTCCCAGATGGAGTTGTAATAGGCGAGAGTTTGCTCAACAGCACGCGCTTGCTCAGGGCGCATCGCGAAGGTCTGGTATCGCTCGCCCGTGTACTCCACGCCAGTGCGCAGCTCCACGATAGCGGTGAGTACGTCGGCGGGCTTGCAGCGCACCCACTCCATCGCTGAGCCAAAGTGAGGGTTGGCAAAGCCCTTTGCTTTCAGACGCTGGATGACGTCCTTGTCACGGAAGATCGAGCCATCTTCACGCTCAGCCACCACGTCAGCATGAACCGTGAACTCTTGCTGTACCTGGCCCTGAGATTCACGGATCCGCTCACGCACATCTTCACGAGTCGTCTGGCCAACCTTAATGAGCCCCTGATACTCCGGTGACGGGCTCTTGGGAGACCATGCGTAAATACGCAGGCGTGCCGACGAGCGAGGAGGAAGCAGATCCTCGGTGGAGCGTCCCATCAGTCATCCTCCATCGGACGCACAATCGATTCAATAAATGCGATCTCTTCGTCATTGAGTCCGTACTTGGCGTACAGCTCCTCATCCGTCCACACACGATCCCAGGATTGCTGAGGTACGAATGTGTAGACCTTGCGGGTGGTGTCCTGAGATACCTTGTGCAAGAGGATCAAGAAACGAGTAAACCGGCACTTCAGGTAAGACAGTGCGCTCTGCGCTTCGCTTTCAGACGCAAAAGGCGCTATGCAGAGATAGGTTTCGGATGATATTTCACCAGGCTTACCGAGGAATGGAGTGCTGATGATTCTATGCGGATAAGTATCCTTATTACCCGTCCCGGGTGCAGCACGTCCCACAAAGAGCTTCCAGCAATCAATCAGATCAGTTCCAACGGTCACTTCGGAGGCTGGAACATAGCCAATTCCGCCATTCTGGAATACAACTAGATCATCGTTATTTGCCGGATTTTCTGTTCCTCGAAAATAGGTCCTTAAGCCGAATGGCCGTAGGGAACTTACTAGGTCAGCGAAGGATTGAACGTCACGTGCTTCTGTAGCGACTACCTTGCGCAATACGGATACGCCCTGGTTAAAGCGAATAAACGTATCAGTACCCGGTTCTAACAGAGGCCTTACGGCAACTGATGGAAGATTGTCCTTAAAGTGTGTGGTAACTGTGCATTCTCCGGGGTTATCACGATTCCAAAGAAAGTAGCAGACACCTCCTTTGAAGCCAATTCCAGAGAAAACATCAGAAGCATTCAGATAGTCAGTAATTGAACGTAACCGATTGTCATTCAACATTGCGTCACGGAAACCATCAAGAACGCTTCGCCCTCCCGAGAACCAGCGCGAAGGGATGATCATCGTGAGGTAGCGAGGGTCCAGAGCCTTGGCTTGCTCGACGAACTCGTGATAAATCGGTGCCGCCGATTTCCCAAATCCTCCGTCGCTGAGTTGGTAGGGCGGATTTCCGATCACGATGTCAAAGTGCATGACTGCTCCAAATATTTCGTTGATACGTTGCTTGATGTTGTCGGTGTGGATGAATGCGTAGGCGTGTGTTTCGAGGTCTTCGCCTCGCCCGTAGTCGTTCTCGCCCGCGCCGCAGTAAGAGCATTTTCGGTTGGTGTAAACGAAGATCTCCTCCCCGGTGAGTGGTTCTACTCGGCTCTCGCGCGTTCCGCCCGCCCAGGTGTGTTCAGTTCGTTCGAACCAGATGTTCCCGTCAGGGGTATCAAAGCCGGTGCAGATCGAGTGCTCGCCATCAGCCCGCTTGGAGCAGTACACGCTCCGCCGAGCCATGAGGGCGGTGAGCTCAGTGATAGCAATCCCGTAAATCTGCTTGGTGAGAATATGGTTGATTCGCTCCTGAGGATCGGGAATCAGGGAGGCTAGCCCATCGTTGAATCGGCGGGTCGCCTCCCGCAGAAAGACCCCGGTTTTGACGAACGGATCTAGCACCCGGGCGTTTGGGTTAGCCCACAGGTTCTCCCCTTCGTGGTCACGTGCCCATGCTTCGGTGGCGAGGTCAAGCATGGCAGCAGCCATCTCTGGAGGTGTGAACACTTCATCGTTCGAGAGGTTCGCGATGCAGGTGAGCACATCTGGGTTGTGCTTGTTCAACAGGAGGTTCG
>CALIZH010000293.1 GCA_938028585.1 uncultured Actinomyces sp.
TTAGCCAGCTCAGTTTTAGCCGCAGCCAGCTGGGTGTTGGCGTTTTGGGCATCCAAGTAGGCCTGGCCCAGCTTGGCGTCCACGCCTTCTAGCGAGGAGCGCAGCTGCGCTTCTTTCTGGTTGGCGCTGTTTAGCTGGGATTGGGCGTCGTCACGCTCGTCGGCGTGAGCCACCGGCAGGCCGTGACCCACTAGCCCCAGGCTTAGGCTCAAGGTGGCGGCGGCTGCCATCACCAATGAGCCTGCTTTAGAAAGCGAAAGCTTTTTCATGATTTAGACCTTGGTGTAACGCGAGAGTGAAACCATGGAAGAAATTCCAGCTAGCACAATCGCCCCAAGCATCAAGAACGGCGCTACGGTGAGCACCTCGCGGGTGCCAATGAAGGCCATGGTGATAGACAGGGACTTAGCCAGCCAGTCGTTAATCAGGTAGTGCACGCCCAGCAGTAGCACGCCTACCGCCAAGATGGCGCCGGTCAGGGCCGCGAGCATACCTTCAAGCATGAATGGCAGCTGGATGAAGGTGTTGGAGGCACCCACCAGGCGCATGATTGAGGTTTCTTTGCTGCGCGACATGGCCGAAAGTTTAATGGTGGTGATGATCAGCAAGAACGCTGCCACCGCCATCACAATGGCTAGGCCGGCGGCAAACCATGAGGCCCTATCCATCACCTTAAACAGTGGTTCGAGGGTGGCCCGCTGGTCTACCACGCGTTCAACCCCGGCCCTGCCTTGGAACTGCTCAGCCACCACCTGGTACTGCTTGGCGTCAACCAGTTTGACGCGGAATGAAACCGGCATCATGTCTTCGGTGGCATTGCGGCCAATGGGCCGGTCACGTAGTCGCGGTTGGATCCCATTGCGAGTACGCCTCCTGTGCCTGGTTGGACGACAGCGGTAGGGGCGGCCAGGTGGTTGTCTGTTCCGTAGTCCTGTTTGAGTTGCGCGTCCACGATCCCCATAGCGTTGGGGTCTAGGTAGGTGTGTATCTGGAGGCCGCCCTTGCGGAGGATGGCGTCTCGCTCTTCCTGTGTCTCCCCTAGTTTCGGTGACTTGGACAGGTAGCCCATGACATACTCGCAGTAGTAGGGGTATCTGCTGGAGGTGCAGTTGCCGTTGGAGGTTGACTTGTAGACGAGGTTCAGTTCCTCACCATATGCCTTATCTGCGTCGGCTTGGGTGATGTAACCCTCTGTGACCATCCTGTCGAGCACATCTTTTTGGCGGGCCTTGTAGTTGGTCTTGCTGTCCTCGGTGTTGTCTAGGTTGAAGCGACTGGGGTTCTGGACGCTTCCGACGAGGACTGCTGACTCTGCCAGGTCGAGGTCCTTGGCTGGCTTCCCGAAGTAGTATTGGGCGGCGGTCTCGATGCTGTACGTGTTGGGGCCGCCGAACGCTACGGTGTTGAAATAGGTGAGCAGGATTTCGTTCTTGGTGTGCTTCTTCTCGTAGCCTAGTGCCAGTTTGAGTTCGCGTACCTTGCGGCCGATGGTGGCTTCGACGGCCTGGTCTTTCTTGTCTCGACCGGCTAGGTTGAAGAACTGGAGGTTTTTCACTAACTGTTGGGTGATGCCGGATCCTCCACCGGAACTGGACATTGCTGCTCGCGCTGTACCTTTCAGGCTGAAGCCCTTGTGCTTGTAGAAGTCCTTGTCTTCGGTTGCGATCAAGCCCTTTTTTGCGTAGTCGCTCACCTGGTCCAGTGAGGTGAGGGTGGTTCTGTTCTCTGACCATACTTCAGCGTATGGGGTGCCGTTGATGTCGAGTAGCGTGTTCTTCTGCCCGATCTCGATGTCTTCCAGGTTCTCTGGCAGGGACTTCCAGTACTCAGCGATTGGTTCTGCGGCTTGTACCCCCTGGCTGAGCGCGAGGATCGGCCACACTGAGGTGAGGGTCCCGCACAGGGCCGCGACGAGCATGAAGACACCCAGGTTCTTTGCGACCATTGACAGGGTTCGCCTGGGTTTAGGTTCACCTTTGGTGACGTGGACCGGGGAGTCAGTGAAGAAGTCGTCGAACGACACATCGACTGTGTTCTTCATCCTGTGGTAGGTCTCGAACATAAGAGGCACCTGCAATCGGTGTGGTGGAATTAAGGTACAATCTGCCGTCGATTATACCGTGCAGCACAAGTGATCTCAATGGTCGCTGGTGTTGCAGAATAGAAACTTTACACAGTTGTCAAACCTTCGGGTTCTGTTCATGTGTTGCCGACCTTACCTCAGAACCCGAAGTTGTCGAACCTGCTATTTGACTGCTCTCGTGGCGGAGGTTGACGGAGGTTGTCGCTCTGGGAGATTGTGTTAGATCTCCCGACTGGCCGCGCTTGGTCTCCGCTACTGCTGTCGCTCATGGGGCGGGCGTCGCTGACATCGGGTAGGGTGATGGTGCGGTCGCCCACGAGGTCCATGATACGGGCCTCAAAGGTCTCGCTGAACTTGCGGGCGAACTCCACAATACTGGTCGGGGAGGTGATGACGGTGATGAGGTCCCGACTGTAGATGTGGTCCAAGATCTCTTCATAGGCTGCTGCCTCACGATCTGTGTAGGTGACCTTAGATCCAGCGCCATCGATGAGGTACAGCCTGTACTGCGGATCTAGGGCTGCGTTGAGTCTGTCTCGGCCGCTGAACCCGGCGTTACCGAATGACAGTATGCGATCCTCACTGAGGATGCATACTTGGCTGGGGGTTGCTACACCCTGGGCGAGCATCTTCCTGACAGTGGCATACGCGAGCATGGTGCGTGTGCCACCTGCTGGGCCAGTAATGAGGACGCTACCGCCCTTGGGGCCATTCTTGATCTTGGTGAGGATCAGTGCTGCCTCTGAGGTGGGCATCTTGGTCAGGGATGCGCCACGCCACCTAGATGGGGTCTGCTGGTCCCACATGTCAAGGTTCTGCTGAATGGCTTTGATCCGCTCCTTGCGTTCGGCTGCACGGTACTTGGCTTCTGTGTCAGCCATGTGCTTGCGAAACCGCTCATAATCGGCTGTGTTGTGGTTGACGGCTGTGCGGCTGACTGGCACGTCAACGAGATCGCTGCTCATGGACATGTGGTCGTTAAATGTGGTTACCATGATGGTTCGGGTCACACCCCCTTTCTTGGGCTGTTGCTTTGCTCAGCGACGTCTTTGTGTCTTGATCTGTTCACGGTCGTACTGCCTGCCTACAACATCCAGGGTTGGAGTGTTGACCGTGTGCTGGTTGTCCGACATGATCTTGCCGACGACAGCGACGAACTTTCCGTCTGACCAGTTGCCGTTGACGACGAGTTGCAGGTAGAATCGTCGGATCTCCTTAAAGATGTGACCACTGGTCTTGGCTGAGGATTCAAAGTAGTCCTTGTACCTGATCAGTGGGTCCACCTTCTCCTGCCAGCGGCTCATGAACCGGGTAGCCTGCTGTTCCTCTGTCAGGTAGGTGTCGTCAGCAGAGCCACTGTTGTCTGCGTCCTCATCGAGTGCGAGTAGTGGCTGCTCCCCCAGCATGAGTGGGTGCCGTCTGGCTGAGGTAGTCCCCATAGTTCGCCCTTTCTCCCCTGTATCCTTGCTCTTTTGCTGATTCTACCAGTCGATGTCGCCTGGATCGATGTCGCCGTCCAGGGTCTCGCCGTTCCTTAGCTCCCGGAACACGGTGCAGACCTTGCGAACCGCTTCCTCCTCCGGCAGAGCCGCCGGCAGGCGGAGCTGCGCCGAGAGCTGCTTCACGCGGCTCTCGACAATCTCAACCTCTGCCGCAAGGTTCTTCGGGCTCGGCAGAATCACGATGTTAAAGCGGCGCTTCAGCGCGGCGGACATTTCGTTCACGCCCTTGTCGCGCGTATTTGCCGTCGCAATCAGCGAGAAGCCGCGCGCGGCCGCCTGCTCGCGGTTTAACTCCGGAATCGAGACGCGCTTCTCCGAGAGCAGGGAAATGAGGGCGTCCTGCACCTCCGGCGCGCAGCGGGAAATTTCCTCAAAGCGCGCAATCTTGCCTTCTTCCATCGCGCGGAAAATGGGTGTCTTCACGAGTGCACGCTCGCTGGGGCCCTCGGCAATTAAGAGGGCGTAATTCCAGGAGTAGCGAATCTGCTCCTCGGTCGTACCGGCCGTGCCCTGCACGACGCGGCTCGAATCCCCGTTGATGGCCGCCGTCAAATGCTCCGAGAGCCAGGACTTTGCGGTGCCGGGCTCGCCGATTAAGAGGAGGGAGCGGTCCGTCATCAGGGTTGCGACCGCAATCTCGACAATGCGCCGATCTCCGATGTACTTCGGCGTGATTTCGACATCTCCCGCCTTGCCGCCGAGAATATAGGTGAGCACCGAGCGCGGCGACATGTTCCAACCCGCGGGGACTTCATACTGTTCCGCTGCCTTGAGCGCGTCCAGTTCCTCTCGGAAGAGTTCTTCCGCCGGGCGACGCTGTACTTCCTTCTGTTCCATCCTGTCTCCTTTTCTTACCAAGTGAGCGTTCTCGGGTCCGTGCCGTCCTTCAGCGCCTGAATTGCCGCTCCGAGCCGCTGCGTCGCGTTTCCGTAGTTGTTGCTCCGCATGTTCACGCCCTTATGGACCCGCTCCAAAAGAGCAATGAGCTCATCCTTCGGAAGTCCGATGGAAAGCACCTGCACGCTGAGTTCCGAGAGGTCATAATTATAGAAGCCACGCCTCTGCCAGACCTTTATGCTGCCGTCAAAGACCTTCGAAAAATCCGTCCAGGCGTAGGCTTTGAGACGCTCGATATCCTCCTCCGTCGCGGGACGGTACTGTAAGTTTTTGTACTCCCAGGCACTCCAGAGTTCCGTGGCCCGCGGTATGTCCTCGCGGTACAGGGCGCGGAGCCCCCCTTCGTTCTCGTTGTAGTGCTTATACGTTAAGAGCAGGGGATACCAGCGCGGATCGAGATGTGCCCAGCCGTACTCCGGACGCTTCGAAAAGCTCTGCACCGCCTCGAAAATACCCTCGCAGTCCTCGCGTCTCTCCTTTGCTGCCTCGTGAGATGAGAGCACCTTGTCAAGCAGGCGCTCCTCAAAAGGCGGCGAAAAGCGGCGAAAGCTCTCTTCCGGCGTCAGCTCTTCGAGCGCGAGTAAAAACGAGAATCGGTTTCTCTTGTTCCGCATCGGGATTGTCGGGATCAGGGCTTTCAAGCTCTCGCGCAATTCCGCGCTGAAGGGCACGCGTAACATCGCCGTGAGCAAATAGTAATCTCTCTGTCTCTCCGCAAGGGTTCCGGAGCGCTGTAACTGCGCGAG
>CALIZH010000294.1 GCA_938028585.1 uncultured Actinomyces sp.
GCAGCCGGTCAGTGGGCATGAGTGGCCTTCCAGAGGATTGCTCGGCTAATGGAGAACCAAAGCGTCAAAACGTACTGCCCTGCGTCAAAAGAGCGGTGAAGACACCATTTTTGATGTGAAGTGTGTTAGGGCCTCTTAGTGTCACTTCTAATCCGGGTTAATCGAGCGAAATGGGTATGAAAAGTTGTCGATTGGAGGATATTTAATCTCCTGAAGAACTAAGAGCACAACCCATATTATGTGACGTCTCTTCCGAATACTGATAAAACAAATGCGTGACGATCGGCTGAACACCAAATCGGACCTCTATCGCCAGCAGGTTTGATTACCTCGGCAGAATAAACGTTTGGGTGAGAAAGCAGTTCTTCCTTCCATTCCTGATCAGAGCCACGATAATCCATCAAATTCACGAAATCGATACGACTACTTGAAGCGATCGGCTCGATTGGAAGGAACTGGCGTTTTAGGATAGCGAATGCGAGCCGCTCGAAAGCATCATGCCCAGTCGTAAACCTCATTAGATCAGCAATTCTGTCGCCACCCACGCGACCATGGGACTCTACAATTTTCGGGGTATCTACATCGAAAATGATTTCAGTGTGACTCAATCCAAAACTAAAGTGAATTGCGTCCAGTAAGCTCGTGGTTGCCTCTATAAGACGAATTCTTGTAGCCTCATCAATGCTAGCAGGTTGAATTTGTCCGACCTCAACGACTTCAGACTCTCCACCAAGCACCTTTTGAGTCACCGCCAACGGCTGATGCTGACCGTCAATTGTAATAACCTCGACAGAAAACTCACTCCCAGAAAACAATTCTTCTGCTAAAGCCGGAAAGCTAAAACGTGCCAAGTTTTTCATGATGTCGTCCTCAGATAGCAGGCGAAAGACGCCGAGCGATCCAGATCCGTCAAAAGGCTTGACAACAAGTCCACCACGCACCTTCCTGAGAGCATCCTTGATCTCATCAACACTATAGACCACGCGGAAATAGCCCGAGTACTGAGGAAGCGAGCTAGAAAGTAAACTCCTGAGCAATGGCTTGTTCTTCAGAACAAAGAGGGTTGATAAAGAAGTGAACGTGGTCTTGTCTACGCCGAGAAGTTCATTGACGACACTGGCAACGAGGCTGGAAAGGTCACCCAAGCCAATACAAATCGAATTCGTTCCATTTACGTTTGGGTCACGATGACAGATAGCGTCTACAAGTTCAAAAGGGTTTCCGATGTTTGATACAACTATGGAGTCGCATTTTTCATGGAACGCCTCCTGGGTAAAACGGGGTGATTCTAGAATCTGGGTAACCCGGTATCCAAGTTCCATGAAAGCTGATATCACTTCCTTTCGCGGTTGAATAATATATGCGTGAAGCATTTGATTACCTCCTGTAGGTGAATCGCTTAAGTATGACGATGAGACAAATGGCTATAGCAGTTGCAGGCATGCCGAAAAATGCGGTTGCAGATGGAGATTCAATAGTTTCTATTGCTAATCCGCCTATTGAAGAGCCACCGATCGAAAAAATTCCTGTAATTGTGTCCTGTAGTCCATAGGCCCGAGTAAGGCCTAAACCGGCTGGTGCAACTTTCGCTGTTTGGGAATCTAAAGTGGGGCTAACCAACAGTTCGGCAATGGAGAACCCGATACAGAATAGAGCTAGCATGAAAACTGACGAGGGAATGAAAAGTACGGCGAAACTAGCAAGAAACACAGAAAATCCGAGTAGTAAAATGGTACCGTCTTTGACGGATTTAAGGGCTACAACGACCAATGGATATTGTAGGGTGAGCACGATGACTGCATTTGCCATGTATACTAAGTTTGAAGCTTCCTCATAACCCAAGGCTTGTGTAGATATGAGTGGAACAATAATTGCCCATTGTGAATATATTGCCCAATAAGCAGAGGCTATGAGAGTTATGTAGATATAACTCGAATATTTGTTCAGGTTTATCTCGTAGTGACTGTCGGCAAAAGAAGTAGACTCCGGTGGTGAAAAATAAGTGAGAGTTAGAATCGTTCCAAGAATGGCGTAAGTGCCAATTGATATATAGAGAATGATATGGAAGCTAAAAATGTGGTAGAGTGCAGCTCCAAGCGCTGGGCCTACAATCGCGCCTGAGTTGATCGCCATTGAGCGCATCGTTATGAGCTTTCTTTCGGCAGATTGGCGTAGCAACTCTGTCTTAATACCCAAAGCGGAGGCTGATGAACCTATTGAGGCCAGCGCTGAAAATATGATATATGAGTATATATGTGACTCAAAAGCAAATATCGAAATGCCGATAATCCTGAGGAAGATACCGGAACATACGGTTAGCTTAGAACCGAATCTGTTGTTCGCGCTTCCTATGATGAAAGAGCAAACTCTTCCGGTGCCTGATAATGCTCCTAAAATTAATCCAATCTCACCAATACTGGCCCCAACGTCTAATAGGCGAAAGACCAGTAGAGGATAAATCATAAAGGTAGAGATTCCGCTAATAGTTATTGCCACTAGCAGAATGTAAGACGTGACTTTTGGCTTTTTCTTAAACATGCGTGTTTCCGCCTGTTGAGATTTGCACTGATATTGACCTCGAAGCGCTAATCGCTCTATCTTGCGCGATCGCAGCGGTTTCGCCGGTCGCCATGAGGTTGCCGATGCGAGACCGATACGTTCCAACCTCGACGATACGATCACCGATCTCACGAGAAGGTACCCACGTGGGCGCTCCGGGATAGTGCACCAGTTGATCGATGCCGTGAATTGATGCGATGGTTCCGGTGCTTGTAGCGTAAACGCTGACATGAGAGTATCCACCCCGTATTTCTCGATTAATGATCTCGGACGGTGGGACGTCTAGTGCCTGATGAACTGCCATGGCGTACGGATTGAAGTTCGTTGTCGCCAGGATACCGGGTGTGATCAGTGCTCCTGCCATTCGCGCATTGATTTCAACCAGCCGAAAACCATTAGACGTCTCGATGAATTCGATGTGTGCCAAACCAAGAGTGTAATCTAAAGTACGAAGAAGCTGAAAGGCCCATTCTCTAACTTTTGTCTCCCATTGGGAATTTGCGGCCCATGGAAATGATTTGACTCGCTCAGTGAAGTATGGCGGGTCAGATAAGATCCGATTGGTGATGCCAAAGAAGATCTCGTGGTGGGAATCTCGCCATACTTCCGCAGAATAAGCTGGTCCGAAGTAGAAATCTTGAACAACGAAGTCATCTCTTTTGTAGCCAGAGATGTTGACAATCTTGGTTACTTCATCTTCAGACTGAGCGAAGTAGACGCCGATTTTACCCGTACCGTTTCGTAGTTTCATGACCTTTGGCCATGAATTTGAGCGTCTGGCGAATCCATGTGCAATGAGTGCGGATTCAACAGCTTCTTTGTCCCTAAAGAACTCAAGCTTTGCTGTGTCACCAAACTGGAGGAAGCCGAATTTATCGCGAATTCTTGATGCAATCACACCCCACGTGTCGGTGACGCTGAAAACCTGGGCGATTGACGCACGGTTCTTTTCAATATAGGTGGCCAATTCGTCGTGATTCCTGGTGGGGAAAGTGACCATCTCTGCTTCGGTATCACCGTAGTATGCAGCATCCTCAGCTAAAACTCGAAGGTGATATCCATGCTTGTCTGCAGCAGCAGCCATTTCGTCAATTTCGGACATGGCTTCAATTGCTAAGAGAATTTTCTCAACCATTGGTATCATCTTTCTTATGCGTAGATGTGGACCTTGGAGTAAAAGAAGCGACTTTCCACTCCATTGTACAGCATGGCGGAGCTAGTTGGTTGAGAGTTGTGATCTACTGAGATCCATGAATTGTCAGGCTGTCAATCTGCTTTCCAACGAGGATATGAGCGTTCCTATAGCCCACGCCAGGGCAAACAAAGAGGGTCAGGTTTCTGGAATCGAACTCGGATAGGTATTGGCCAACAGTATATGTAGCTCCTGCGGCCGAATTGCTGAAGAGTCGAAGTCGACAGTTACCTTTGAAACATATTGTTTGCACGGCATAGTTACGATTGTAATGTGAATAGCTTGATGAGATGTCAGGTAAGGACCTTGCCCTAGCTCCCCTATGGTGCCGCGTTGTGCGCCTTTGAAAATGCACCTCCTATGTATGAAAGAACGGCGCTATCGATGATGCGTGGGTGCACATCGATAGATAGCGTATGGAAATTTTTGTCGTTGCGGCCGGTGGTTGGTTCATAGGGCCCTCTTCAAATAGAGAGAAGTAAAACTATTCTGTGAAGAATGTCTTGAAGTGCATAGGTTGTCAAACCTGTGACGAGCTCAGTATCAAATTGAGGTGAGGTACCCCGACCGACACCTCGTTGTTGGGTGTCAGGCAATATCAGGCACGAATAAACCCGCAGCCCGGCCGGAACTTTGAACGGGGCTGGGCCTGACCCGGCTTTTAGGGAGGCGAAATGCGCGTCCCACCAGGGATATGGGGTGGGCCGCAGGCAAAACAGGCGGCTTCCAGTGATCCTCATGGGTCACTGGGGGCCGCCCGCCGCGTCCACTCTGGTACGGGTGTTTGTTTCAGCCTGTCCGGCTTTGGCGGCGCATCTACTTTGCGACTGCCCGCACGCCCACGGTGATCCCCGAGCGTCGCAGAGTGCGGTGGATGTCAGGGGTACCATAGGTGCCGCGCGACACCTCATACTCCCAGGCTGTTGTCTGATCGAGATGCCGGCGCGCCACCGCCCGCTGGCCCCGCCGGTTTGCTCGGCTATTCCACGCCCACTAGCCCGCGCGGGTGATTCCAAAGATAATGGCCATCAGGTAAAGAATGTCACCTCGCCAGTCGCCTGTGGTCAGAGGTGCCTGAGCAGGCGGAGGAAAGGGGTTGGGGGTGTGTCGGCCCGCGCATCACATCCGGTCACGGGTGCTTGAGCGAACTTATGAGGCAACCGTGGCCTCGGGCAAGATTGGTTAGGCGAACCTGAGTCGAAAAATGAAAAAGTCAATGATGTTAAAACGCTGAAATCCGAGGAATATTCCCTGACAGCAACGAGATAGTGAAACATTTGACTAAAGGGCTGTTAGCACTAGAAATCGCGGGACTAAAGGACCAAGATAGATGTGTCTGAAGGGCACGGCCCCACAAGGGTGAGCCCCGTACCGAATACACATGCATAGGAGAAACAACATGACCGTTGAGTCCACCGGCTTCAAGGCTTCCGACGTTCTCGCAGGCAACCTGCAGAAGGTCCTCACCGACGTGA
>CALIZH010000295.1 GCA_938028585.1 uncultured Actinomyces sp.
CCTTTTGTTGAGTAAGGCCCATATTTTCATGCCTCATTGTGGTCGTATCACGCACTGCCGCACGGGATGTTAGTAGGCTTTCGGCCTCGATGACAGAGCCTCCCAAGCCACGCACCCGCAGAAGAAAAGTCCTGAAGTCAAGGCAATGCACCCACCCGAGGACAGCTCGGCAACAAGAGAAATCCCGAAACCGCAGGCCGAGATCGCAAGAGCAGCAAACACTGAAACGACCATCAAGACTCCGGGTCGGGTAATGAAGCGCATCAAACCGGCGCTTGGCGCAACCAGTAAAGCCAGTGGAAGCAAAGTTCCTACCGCGGGAATCATCACGATGACACAAACCGTGATAAGAGCAGAGACAAGCGCGTCGGTGAGTGCATAGGCGCCGGGGGAAGAGCGGAAAGCTGCTCGGTAGCCCTGTGCGTCGAAAGACAAGAGGAGAATATGGCGTCCGCGCAGGGCAAGAATACATAGCGCGCAGACCAATGCCATGCCTGCAAGCACAATATCCACCGGAGTAACGGTCATGATTGAGCCCGTGAGGAAACTCGAAATCTGCAAGGGTAGGGGAGCAAACCACTTCGAGAGGAAATAGCCCAAGGCAAAACTGAATGTCAAGACGACTCCGGCAGCGCCGCCTCCCGAGACTCCTGGGATTCGTGCCAGGGCGCTCATCAACGCAGACAGCGGCAAACACAAACCCAGCGCGCCCAAGAAAACGCAGAGGGCAAGAATGCTGTGATCCCTGGTGAAAACGGATGCACACACGACACCGATCACCGCGCCCGGAAAGGCCCCGTGCGTGATTGACTCAGCAAAGAACACGCGCCCGCGCAGGACGGTCATCGTCCCAACAATTCCGGAGAGAATTCCTAGCAGCGCCAGTTCTAACAGAGGAAGGAGAAGGATCGCTAACATGTCCGAACTTTCTTTCGTGCGCTGTTGATTCCGACGATGAGCGCACACAAAGCCACCTGGGTCAGAGCAACCGAGGCTTGGGGTGAAGTAGGCCTGGAAAGGTGAACCAGGAGAGTTGCTATCCCCAGCGCCCCACCCGCGCAGGAAAGAAGTACCGAATAGGCCAGCATCTGCCTCGGCGATGAGGAGAGGAGACGCGCGGCGAGTGCGGGGACAATGAGGTACCCCACGACCAAAAGAACACCGATTGCCGAGGCCCCCGCGACGACGATTGCGCACATCGCGGCGTTGAGGCAGACATCGCACAGCGTCGTGGGTACTCGCGCGGCGAGTGCTCCCGCACTGTCAAAGGCGCACATGAGCTGAGCGCGCCACGAAAGAACGACTAGGACGCAGGCAAAAAGGCAAAAGATGAGGGAAATCGCCATGCGCTGGGGAGTAACTTCCAGAAGGCGGCCAAACATCAAGGCTTCCATTTGGCCCGACATATCGCCCTTTTTGAGGGAAATGATGACGCCGAGCGCGAAGAAAGAGGTCAGGACAACTGCCGCAGCGGCCTCGTGCGCG
The DNA here is from genome assembly GCA_938028585.1 of uncultured Actinomyces sp. GTDB lineage: Bacteria > Actinomycetota > Actinomycetes > Actinomycetales > Actinomycetaceae > Pauljensenia. The sequence continues at coordinate 1,486 of CALIZH010000295.1, forward strand.
CGGTGGCGCATCGCCCAGGTCAATGCGGCAGCAACGAATATCGCGCAGATTCCCCCGCCCGCGGGGATCCAATCGATACCGCCGAAAACCGCGCCAACGACGATCCCGGGGAAGATCGAATGGACCGATGCCTCGGCGCCGAATTGCCAGTTGCGCAGATTGACCAGGGTTCCAACCGCGCCCGCTGCAATTCCGAAGAGAACAAGGAAGAGCAGGGGGCGGAGGAAAAAGGGAGAGAGCCACAGGGGCGGAGCGCTTACGATCGCGTTAAACATTGTTAATCCCGCCGAAAGCTTCATTGATGATCTCTGGACGGAAAACCTGGGAGGTTGGCCCGTAGGCAACTTGGCGTCCAGCCACGATGAGGCTCTCATCGCACACTTCGGTTGCGACCCGATAGTCATGGGTTGAAATCATGAACGCGGTTCCCTGAGCTTTTGCTTGGTTGATGAGCGAGAGAAGAGCTTCGCGGTTGGGCTCATCCAAACCGTTGAAAGGTTCGTCAAGCAATACCAGTCGAGGCTCAGCAACCAATGCGCGCGCGACCAGAACGCGCTGGCGTTGTCCGCCGGAAAGCGTCCCAAAGCGCTCGCGGGCACGCTCGACTAAGCCAATCTGTTCTAATGCTGCACTGACCGCTTCTTTCTGTTCACGACTGAGTGGACGTAGAAGCTTTGTCTTGGGATACATTCCCATTTCGACGACCTGACGAACGTTGATTGGGAAACTCAAGTCGATATCACTGTTTTGTGGGACGTAGCCGAGGAAATCCAGCGGGCAGCTCACTTCTCCAGATATGACTTGAGCGCTTCCCAAGAGCGCTCGCATGAGCGTTGTCTTTCCCGATCCATTTGGACCGATCAAAGCGAGGGCATGTCCGGGGCTGAGCGAGAGGGTGATTCCCGTCAGGACCGGTGTCTGGGAGTAGCCGATGCTGGCGTTTTTGGCTGAGAAGACAGTGGCGCCAGCATCGTGGCCCTCGTCAGGCTCCCAAAACATATGAGCGTCTGCGTTCATCATGCTCGCTTAACGCTTGAGTTCTGAAGGTAAAGGGGCGACCGTTCCGTCCCAGGCTTTTGTCATGGTTGTGACGTTATGGATGATCGAGCCGATGTAGGTTTCGCCTTCACTGCCCACGGGTCCAAGGGAATCTCCATAGAGCGCGTCGTCGCCGATGATGGCTTTGACTCCCGCGGCGCGTGCAATCGTTTCAATTGACTTCGAGTTATTGGAGTTCTCTGCGAAAATCGCGCTCGCTCCAGATTTCTTCACTTCCTCGCTTGCCTGTGCGATGTGCTCAGCGGTTGCATCCTGTTGTTCATTGAAATCAGAAAGTGCTGCACCGATGAAACGAATGCCGTAGCGTTTCGACAAATATCCGAAGGCATCGTGGGAGCTAAAGAGGACGCGCTTATCGGCAGGAACGCTGTTAAAGCTGTCCTTCGCCCACGCATCGAGGGAATCGATACGCTTTGCGTACTCTTCGGTTGCCGTGCTGTATGCCTCGGCGTGATCCGGGTCAGCTGCTGAGAGGAATTCACCGATGTTGCGGACCTGCAGGGCTGCGTTCGCTGGAGAGGTCCAGACGTGAGGATCGTAGGCGAACTCCGGCTCGCTCTCTCCTTCTTCCGGCGGGAAAGGCCAAGGTGCGGCCTCGACAGTGTGCGTGCCTCGCGAAACCGAGTAGGGGAGTTGCTTGTCGCGCTGTTCTTGGCCCTGGGGATCCTTGAGGTCGGCGGCAGTGAGAACTCCCGAGGTCACTCCCATCGTTCCCTTGAACCCAGAGGCGCTCACGGCCTGATCCAGGAAATGCTCGAGGTCGACGCCCGAGACGAGCAGGACTTTCGCCGACGCAAGTGCTTGCAGTTGCTGGGGAGTCATTTCGTGCTCGTGTGCCGAGGCGTTGGGGGCAAGTAGACACGTGAGCTGAACTTTTGCGCTGGCTTGCTCGGCGGGGGCCCCAATATGGGATTGCGTTCCCGTGGCATCAGTTTTATCGAGCGAGATGGAGTTTTGTGCCGAGGGCTGCTGCGCAATTTGGGTGACATAGTCGCAGATCTGGGTGGTGCTTGCGACGAGGGAGAGTGAGGTGGAGCCCGACTGTGAAGATGCAGTTGAGCACGCGGCGATCGAGGTCGCACCCAGTAGGCAGGCTGCTGTGGCGGCAAGGAATGAACGCGAGTGAACGGCAGACATTGAAGTTCCTCTTCAATTGGGGTGTTATCTAATTATGACTTTCTTTGCCAAAAAGTTCGCATAGCCGAACTTTGAGAAAGGTTATCGTAACTAAGTGAATTTAGCTAGGCCTTAGTTCCCACAAAACGGACGATTTTGGACGAAACCTCGGAAGTGGCCTCGTCGTGGGGTAAAGTAAAGGCAAAATTCGGGGATTACCCGGCTCACGACTTTGCAAGGACTCGCAATGGATACGCTCAATGACCTCCCACTGCGCCAGCTCGATCCCGAAATCCAGGCGGTTTTGGATAGCGAATTGGAACGCCAGCAGCACACGCTGGAAATGATTGCCTCGGAAAACTTCGTTCCGCGAGCGGTGCTTGAGGCGCAAGGCTCCGTCCTCACAAACAAGTACGCGGAGGGTTATCCGGGCCGTCGCTACTACGGCGGATGTGAGTTCGTTGATGTTGCGGAATCTCTGGCGATTTCACGCGCAAAGGAAGTCTTCCAAGGCGCGGACTATGTCAACGTTCAGCCTCACTCAGGTGCCCAGGCAAATGCTGCAGCACTCATGGCAATGGCAAACGTTGGTGATACGCTTCTGGGCCTGTCCCTGGCACACGGAGGCCACCTCACTCACGGCATGCGCCTGAACTTTTCAGGCAAGAACTATCATGCAGTTGGCTACGAGGTCGATCCTCAGACGATGCGTATTGAACCCGAAAAAGTTCGCGAGGCTGCACTGCGTGAACGCCCGCGAGTCTTGATTGCGGGATGGTCGGCTTACCCGCGTCACCTGGACTTTGCAGCATTCCGCGAAATTGCCGACGAGGTCGGGGCTGTGTTGTGGGTTGATATGGCCCACTTCGCGGGCTTGGTTGCCGCTGGCCTGCATCCCTCACCGGTTCCTCACGCAGATATTGTGACGACGACCGTCCATAAGACTTTGGGTGGTCCGCGTTCGGGAATGATCCTGTCCTCGCGGGGGGAGCAGTGGGGCAAGAAGCTTGATAGCGCGGTCTTCCCCGGTCAACAGGGTGGCCCCTTGATGCATGTGGTTGCCGCGAAGGCTATCGCGATGAAGGTTGCCCAGACCGAGGAATTCCGGGATCGCCAGCAGCGTACTTTGGATGGCGCTCAGGCCATTGCGCAGCGTCTATTGGCTCCCGATGCTCAGGCCGCAGGGATTCGCCTGGTGACGGGTGGTACCGATGTGCACCTCGTTCTGGTTGATCTTGTGAACTCTTCGCTGGATGGACAGCAAGCTGAGGACCTTCTCCATGAGGTTGGTATTACGGTCAATCGCAATGCCGTGCCTTTCGATCCTCGCCCGCCTAGGGTGACTTCGGGCCTTCGTGTTGGAACTCCCGCGCTTGCGACGCGTGGGTTTAGCGTTGCTGATTTCGAAGAGGTCGGTGACATTATCGCGACTGCTCTCATTCAGGGTGCAAGCGGAAGTGTTGATGTCGAGAGATTGCGTGCACGCGTGCGCGCTCTTGCCGATGCTCACCCCTTGTATGCGGGGCTGAATCAATGAGGGCTCCGTGGGAAGGCGATGCTCGTGTTCTGGACGGCACAGCGTGCGCGGCTCAGATCAAGGGTGAGCTTCGTGCAAGGGTTGAAGTTTTGCGCTCTCGCGGAGTTGTTCCAGGGCTTGGAACGATCTTGGTTGGCGAGGATCCGGGATCCGTTGCCTATGTGGCCGGTAAACATCGTGACTGCGCGGAAGTGGGTATTGAATCAATCCGTGTCGATTTGCCTGCCGAGGCTTCGCAGGAGGAAATCCTTGCGGCAGTTGAAAGGCTGAATGCTGATCCTGCTTGCACAGGTTTCATTGTTCAGCTGCCGCTTCCTCGCGGCGTTGATACCAATCGGATTCTCGAGGCTGTGGATCCTGACAAGGATGCCGACGGTCTTCACCCGACAAATCTGGGCCGATTGGTCCTGCGGGGGAGTGAACCCATTCAATCACCGCTCCCGTGTACCCCGCGTGCTGTCATTGAATTAATTCAGCGCAATGGGATCGACCTTAATGGCGCAGATGTGTGCGTTGTAGGACGCGGAGTAACTGTCGGTCGCTCAATTGGGCTGTTGCTCACGCGTAAAGACATCAATGCGACGGTGACAATCTGTCATACCGGAACACGGGATCTGGCAGCGCACACGCGGGCGGCGGATATCGTTGTTGCTGCGACGGGTTATGCGGGCTTAATTACTGCGGATATGGTCCGTTCTGGAGCTGTTGTGCTGGATGTGGGTGTTTCTCGCGTCGTCGATCCGGAAAGCGGGAAGGCGCGTCTGATGGGGGACGTTGCAGACGGTGTTGACCGTGTTGCAGGCTGGCTCTCGCCGAATCCTGGTGGGGTGGGGCCAATGACGCGCGCGCTTTTGCTGATGAACGTCGTTGAGGCTGCGGAGCGTTGCTTAAGCGCGTAAGTTTCTATCTGGATAGATGCAAATAGTCAAGCTTTCATTATTGCTTTTATTAAAGCTTAACTTTGTGGAAGCTTGACTATTTTTCTTTAACACTGTCATTAAACTTGAGTCGAATTCACTTAATTTTTAACGATTGTGTTAGCGAGTTTATTTGTGCTTTCTCAAAAAAGGTTAGTTTGAAGCGAAATAACTATCTTTTCTGAGCTTGAGCTTGGGTTGCGTTATGCGATGCTGCCGCGCTGTTGCTTATGTTGAAGTTGATGTGTGCGGGATTTTCTATAAGGATTCTTTGTTCTAGTTTTAAAACGGGGTTACTTAACAGCCTCTAACAATTTGTTTTGAGCCTTGCGTTTTTTAGGGTATGCGTGTAGTTTTCCTGTGAGCAGGGTTACAACCTGTCATCCGGTACCAAGGTGGTTGCCGGTGTTTTCTATGAATTGTCAGGAAGGACAAGTCATGCCAGTTAACTTGAGTGGACGTCATTTTCTCAAGCTTCTCGATTTCACTTCTGATGAAGTTCGCTACCTCATCGACCTCTCGAGCCAGTTCAAGGCACTGAAGCTTACTGGGACGCCCCACCGTTACCTCGAAGGCAAGAACATTGTTCTGCTGTTTGAGAAGACCTCCACGCGTACTCGTTGCGCATTCGAGGTTGCCGGTATGGACCTTGGTATGGGCGTCACCTACCTGGATCCGGGCAGCTCTCAGATGGGCAAGAAGGAATCCATCGAAGACACCGCACGTGTCCTCGGCCGCATGTACGACGGTATTGAGTACCGTGGTTTCGCTCAGGAGATCGTTGAGGATCTTGCTGCGAACGCCGGCGTTCCCGTGTGGAACGGTCTGACCACCGAGTTCCACCCGACTCAGATGATTGCCGACATGCTCACCGTTCAGGAGAACTTCCCCCAGGGAATCAAGGGCCTGAAGTTCGTGTTCATGGGCGATGCTCGTAACAACGTTGCTAACTCGCTGATGGTTGTTTGCTCGAAGCTCGGTCTGCACTTCGTTGCATGTGGCCCGAAGGACCTTATGCCCGCTGACGAGCTTGTTGCACAGTGCCGTGAGATCGCCGAGGAGACCGGTGCAAGCATCACGCTGACCGATGACCCGGTTGAGGCATGCACTGGTGCTCACGTGGTTTACACCGACATCTGGGTTTCCATGGGCGAGCCGGCGGAGCTGTGGGAGAAGCGCATCAAGGAGCTCAGCCCCTACCGCGTGACCGAGAAGCTTATGGCCCTGACCGATTCCGAGTCGATCTTCATGCACTGCCTGCCCTCTTTCCACGACACCAAGACCACAATCGGCGCAGATATCGCCGAACGTTTCGGTGTCACCGAGATGGAAGTTGAGGATGCGGTGTTTGAGTCCTCGAAGTCCCGTGTCTTTGATGAGGCGGAAAACCGCATGCACACCATCAAGGCCGTGATGTACGCAACCTTGAAGTGAGGTTGTTGTGGGACAACGACTTGTAATTGCACTTGGTGGTAATGCCCTTGGCAATACCCCCGCTGAGCAACTTGAACTGATCAAGGAGACCGCTCGGACCATTGTTGATCTCGTTGAGCTTGGCAATGACGTGATCGTTACGCATGGTAACGGTCCCCAGGTCGGAATGATCAAGGTTGCAACTGATAACTCGGCAACCAAGGTTGGCGGCACTCCCAGCATTCCGTTCCCGGAGTGTGGCGCTATGTCGCAGGGCTACATTGGTTACCATCTCCAGCAGGCGATTGATAATGAACTTGCTGTTCGTTCTATCGACCGCCACTGCGCTTCAGTCGTGACGCAGACTGAGGTCAGCGCAGATGATCCTGCGTTCTCTAAGCCTTCAAAGCCCGTGGGTGCCTTCTTTACCGAAGAAGAGGCCAAGGCTCTGATGGAAGAGACGGGTAACACTTACGTTGAGGATGCCGGCCGCGGATGGCGTTGGGTGGTTGCTTCCCCGCTGCCGACTCGGATCGTGGAGATTCCCGTTGTTAAGTCATTGATCGATGCTGGTCATATCGTTGTTGCCGTTGGTGGCGGCGGTATCCCGGTTGTGTCGACCGATGAAGGGTTCAGTGGTGTTCCTGCAGTGATCGATAAGGACCGCTCGGCAGCGCTGCTGGCACAGGAAGTTAATGCTGATCTTCTGGTTGTACTGACCGCAGTTGATCAGGTTGCAATTAACTTCAACAAGCCGGATCAAGAGAATCTGGCGACGATGACGCTCGCAGATTGCCATCGTTACATCGATGAAGGCCAGTTTGCGCCTGGTTCAATGCTCCCGAAGGTTGAAGCCTGTATGGGATTTGTTGAAGGCAGCGCTGGAAAGAGCGCCCTGATCACCTCACTCAAGCGCGCAAAGGAAGCGCTTGCAGGTGAAACTGGTACTCGCATTCTCGCGGAGTAGTGCTCACGCGTGTTGCTGCCTCCACTTGATGAAATATGAGTGGAGGCAGCAACGCGTTGCACATTTTTATACCTACAGCGTTGTAAAGGACATTGGAGTCTGTAATGACATCAACAGCAGTTGCGGATTCGCAAGCTACTCCGCAAGCAGAAGCGCCAAAGCGGCGTTTTAAACTACATGTGCCTACTGCATTCACCATCCTCTTCATTCTTACTGTGATCGCTGTTGCGGCAACATGGATGGTCCCAGCAGGTTCTTACTCGAAGCTGGCATTCGATTCTTCGAGCCAGATGCTTCAGGTCACCTCTCCTCAAGGTGAAGTTGAGAGTCTTCCCGCAACACAGGAACAACTCGATAAGCTCAACGTTAAGATCGGCATTGAAAAGTTCACCGGTGGATCGCTGAAGAAGCCAATTTCGATCCCCGGAACCTACCAGCGTCTCGATTCGACTCCCCAAGGAATTGCAGATATCACCCAAAGTATGGTGACCGGTACAGTTGAAGCTGCCGACATCATCGTCTTTATCCTTGTTCTTGGTGGTCTGATCGGTGTCGTCAATGCAACTGGCGCCTTTGAGGCCGGCCTTCTAGCACTAACAAAGAAGACGAAGGGACGCGAGTTCGCGCTCGTCTTCATGGTCTCACTCCTGATGGTCCTCGGTGGAACAAGCTGCGGCCTTGAAGAAGAGGCGGTGGCGTTCTATCCGATCCTTGTTCCAGTCTTCTTAGCGCTAGGATATGACTCGATCATCTGTGTCGGTGCCATCTTCCTAGCGGGCTCGATGGGAACAACCTTCTCGACCATCAATCCCTTCTCGGTGGTTATTGCGTCTAACGCCGCTGGCATTGTCTTTACTGAAGGCTTGGCTTGGCGTGTTGCTGGATGCGTCGTCGGCGCTGCAGTCGTCATTGGCTACTTGTGGTGGTATGCAAAGAAGATTAAGGCTAATCCTGCAGCATCCTACACTTGGGAAGACCACGAAGCGTTCAACGCTCAGTGGGCCCTGAAGAGCACCAATGAGGGCTTCGAGTTTAACTGGCAGAAGAAGCTCATCCTTATCCTCTTCGTTGCAGCATTCCCGATCATGGTGTGGGGTGTTATGAGCCAGGGCTGGTGGTTCCCGACCATGGCCGCATCCTTCCTTGCAATCACGATTGTCATCATGCTCCTTTCGCTCTTCGGTAAGAGCCGTCTGAACGAAAAGGCTCTGGTTGATGCATTCACCGAAGGTTCGTCGAGCTTGGTGGGCGTCTCCCTGATCATTGGTCTTGCTCGTGGTATCAACTACGTCATGGAGCAAGGCAAGATCTCCGATACCCTGCTGTACTACTCCTCGAATATGGTTGAAGGTATGAGCGGTCCGCTGTTCATCTTGGCGATGCTCGTGATCTTCTTCTTCCTTGGATTTATCGTCCCGTCCTCTTCGGGCCTTGCCGTTCTCTCGATGCCAATTTTCGCTCCTTTGGCCGATACCGTTGGTATGCCTCGTTGGATCATCGTTTGTGCTTACCAGTGGGGTCAGTACGCGATGCTCTTCCTCGCTCCGACCGGCTTGGTTATGGCAACGCTGCAGATGCTCGATATGAAGTACTCTCACTGGCTTAAGTTCGTCTGGCCAATGGTTGCTTTCGTCCTCGGCTTCGGTGGCCTCATGCTTGTCGCTCAGGTTTTGACCGCCTGAGAGACTGAGCAGATACCCAACGCTCAACCTGATACAACCCGGTAATTTTCCCGGTTGTGCGGTCGTAAGCAATGGGTACCTCCCTCGACTTTGGGGGAAAAGGAGAAAGAAGAAGGCTCGGGGTCTGTGTTCGGTGTTGCGACGACACAGGCCCCGAGTCCTTTCTATAGCAATGCTGCGCTTCAATGAAGATGCGCGGCACGAAGTACGTCCCTCTTTCACCAAAGGTCAATTCGATTGCTCTCGTGAGCCATTAGATATGAGCCACGATAATTCTGAGGAATTCGATGATGAATGAATCGCGTTCTTGTTCAACACTCAGCACGTCTGAGACTCAACATTTACCTGTTTCCGATTCGGCCCCTGACCATGAACGTACCGATTTAGCGCACGGGTTAAATCGGAGACATATGCAGATGATCGCTATTGGAGGTGCGATCGGAACTGGCTTGTTCGTCGCATCTGGAGCGACTGTATCAACTGCTGGTCCAGGTGGTGCTCTGGTTGCCTACGCTGCCGTAGGCATCATGGTTTTACTTGTTATGCAGTCACTCAGTGAGATGAGTGCTCATATGCCTGTTGTGGGCAACTATCAAACTTATGCATCTCGTTTTATTAGTCCCTCGTTTGGCTTCGCAATGGGGTGGAACTCTTGGTTTAACTGGACAGTGACGGTATCAGCGGATCTTGTAGCCGCGGGTATTGTGATGTCCTATTGGTTCCCGGATGTGCCTGGCTGGGCGTGGGCCGCAGGATTCTTGCTACTCTTGACGCTCCTCAATGCTTTGAGTGCACGTATCTATGGTGAGGCAGAGTACTGGCTAGCAGCCATTAAAGTCGTCACGATCATTATTTTTCTTATCGCAGGAATTGCAATGATTGCGGGTGTACTGGGATATGGCTCGCCTGGACTCGCAAACTGGCGGATTGGTGATGCGCCCTTCCATGGAGGAATTCTCCCCATGGTTTCAGTATTTATGATCGCGAGCTTTTCCTTCCAAGGCACTGAACTTGTTGGCGTTGCTGCAGCAGAATCGGGGAATCCTCGCCGAGATGTTCCTCGCGCGATTAAGTCGGTCTTTTGGCGGATTATGTTCTTCTATATCGGAGCGATCGCAGTTATTGGAACCCTTATTCCATTCACCGATCCAAATCTGTTGAGAAATACCGAATCGGACATCGCCTATTCGCCATTTACCTTGGTGTTTGATCGCCTAGGTATTGCTGCAGCAGCAGCTGTTATGAACGCAGTGATCCTTACCTCTATCCTTTCAGCAGGAAATTCAGGCTTGTATGCCTCATCGAGGATGCTGCACGCGCTTGCAGTAAATGGCCATGCTCCGAGGATGTTCTGCCATGTAACGAAGAAGGGCGTCCCGAGGAATGCGATGCTTGCGACGATTGTGGTTTCAGCACTCGGTTTCTGTACCGCACTAGTCGGAGAGGGGACTGCCTACAGTTGGCTTGTCAGCATTGTTGGTGTTTCAGGTATTTTCATGTGGTTGGGGATTTGTGCCTGCCACATTCGCTTCCGTCGCGCGTACCTACTTCAGGGCTATAAACTCGACGACTTACCTTATCGTGCGCCTTTCTTCCCCTTCGGTCCAATCCTCGCATTCGCTATGTGCTTAATTGTTCTCTTCGGACAGAATTACGAGGCAGTTCTCGCTGGAAACGTCTGGGACGCCGTTTCCTCCTATGTTGGGGTTCCTTTATTCCTTGGGGTGTGGCTGGGCTACCACCTTGTGAAAAAAGATCGCATGACTCCGCTCGCTGAACTCGATGTTCGGGGAGTGTCCTTTCAGGAGACCAGTGAATAATTTCGCTTCCAATGCGAGAGCTGGTGCTTAGCTGATACAAAACAGCGCCGAGGCCTGAAATCCGCGTGGGTTTTCGAGGCCTCGGCGCTCGCGTTTATTCAGTTTTCCGCGGCCGCTCGCTTCAGTGTGTGAATTGATTGCCGAGGCTGGGGTTGGCAGTGAGGTTACCGGTGACGGTAAAAGTGCTCTGAGTAGCCATAGTTGTTTTAGCTTTCAGATAGGTGTTTTTGGAGAGGATTCTTTTTTAGCGTGGGTGAGGATTAGTGGTAGCTGTGTTCGGACCAGCGTCCGTTCGGATTGCCGTTCGACCACTGTCCATCCTTATAGATTTGGTTACCGCTGTTGTCGTGACAGGTGGTAGAGCCATTGGTCTTGAGAGTGCAGTTGTAGCCGAGACTGGAGTCTGATTCTTCGGTGTAAGTCCAGTAGGATTCTCCAGTGGAACACCCCTGAGAACCGCCAGTAGAGCCGGTTGACTGTGAGGCTGAACCGCCACCGTTACTGCCGTAAGAGCGCCCAGCAGCAGTGGAACGAGAATAAGAACCATCGGTGTTAGATGACGCAGCAGCGGCCTGCTCGCCTTCCCACTGATGATGCAAGTCACGAACCTGATTCGACTTCTCACCCAAAGCGTTCACAGCATCGGCGAGCTT
>CALIZH010000296.1 GCA_938028585.1 uncultured Actinomyces sp.
GTATGCTCCTAAACCTCGTGCTTCCAGAAGATGCTTGGCAAATAGAAGATTCTCCATGGTTGTGGTTGAACGGTCTTCAAGAAGGATTGAGTCCTGTGGGACGCCACGTGAAGATAAATAGCGGGCCATGGCTTCAGCTTCAGAAATGACTTCGTCACTTCCCTGCCCACCCGAGGGAATAAGAATCGCATGTGCGTCCTGTGCTTTCCATAGCTCTAAAGCCTTATCGATTCGTCCTCTAAGCAGGGGTGTCGGCTCTTCTCCCCTGAGTCCAGCACCATGAATGATGATGTAATCAAAGGTGCGTTTTCGGGGAAGCCTACGATAGAACCACGAATACACAAGTAGTGCGACAAAACTGAAGAAAAACCACATGCCTAAAGCGAAAACAAGCGCTACAACGGAAATCGCGACCAGAGATTGCCTGAAGAAGATGGCAACTAGTGGAAGGGCGACGAGCCACCCGACGATCGCCATAGCAAGCAGAAATGGAAGCAAAGTCGCTAAGGAAATACCTTCACGCCTCACCACGCGCACACCGTTTACACCCAAGAAAATGATGGTGACGACAGGTGTTAGCGGAATAAGCAGGACAAGTAATAGCGTCAGAGTTGAACTGGTCGAGTAAAGGAAAACGATCCCCACAAGAGAGAGAACAAGAAGAAGGAAAAATATCGCGTTCTTAAATTGCCGAGGTTCCTTGTGATAGGAGCAAAGAAAAAGAGATCCCCACAAAATGACAGGTGACCAGATGACGAGTTCTTCTACAAGGAAGCTGAGCATTGTTTCATGCTACCCCAGGGTTCAAACACAAACGCCGCGCTTTTGTTAAGCGCGGCGTTAAAAGACTTCCGTTCAGGAAGCGAACTTCATCAGCACTCCCATGCCGATGATGCTCACAACCCAGATCAGGAGGATCGCTAAAGTGATGCGGTTCAGGTTCCGCTCTGCAACGCCAGAAGAACCAGCCGAAGAAGAAATTCCGCCACCGAACATATCGGAAAGGCCGCCACCCTTACCCTTGTGCATCAGAATCGTTAGGGTCAGCAAAATGCTGGTCAGGGTGATGATGACGATGAGTGTAATGTTCAGTGCCGCCACGTTCGATTTTCCGATTCTTTCAGAGACTTCAACGGTTTGTAGTCTAGCGAATAATGCCTAGGTAAGGCCAGCTGGGCACCGAAGTGTTGCGCACTTCGGTGCCCAGAGCCTTTAAAGGATCACAGCTCCTGGAAGCGAGCCATCGCAGCGAAGGAGTCTGCCTTCAGCGATGCGCCACCAACAAGTGCTCCATCAACATCTGGCTGGCTCATGAGCTCCTTGATGTTTCCGGGCTTTGCCGAGCCGCCGTAGAGGATACGGGTGGAGTCAGCGGTTGCGTCGCCGTAGTCAGCACGCAGTGCCTCGCGGATCGCACCGCAAACTTCCTGTGCGTCATCGGCAGTAGCAGTCTCGCCGGTACCAATTGCCCAAATGGGTTCGTAGGCGATGACAATCTTCGCAACCTCGTCAGCGGTGAAGCCTTCGAGTGCTGCACGAACCTGACCGAGAACGAACTCGACGTGGGTTCCAGCCCTACGAACCTCAAGAGCCTCGCCGCAGCACAGGATCGGAGTCATGCCGGCATCGAATGCCTTGCGAGCCTTTTGGCCGACAAGTTGATCGGACTCGTTGTGGTACTCACGACGCTCGGAGTGGCCAACGACCACGTAGCTGCATCCAAGCTTGGTCAGCATCTCAGAGGAGATCTCACCGGTGAATGCACCATTGTCGTGGACAGAGATGTCCTGTGCGCCGTACTTGATCTGAAGATCATCGGCGTCAACAACGGTCTGCACGGTACGAAGATCGGTGAAGGGAGGGATCACCAGGACCTCGCAACGCGAGTAGTCAAAGTTGTGGTCGGAAAGTTCCATGGCCAAGCCCTGGACCAGGTGATTTGCCTCGAGGTGATCGAGGTTCATCTTCCAGTTACCTGCCATCAAAGGGGTACGTGTCATTGTTCAGTCCTCCAGTACTGCGATACCGGGCAGAACCTTACCCTCGAGCAGTTCGAGAGAGGCGCCACCACCGGTGGAAATGTGAGAGAAAGTAGATTCGTCAAAGCCGAGGTTACGAACGGCAGATGCGGAGTCTCCACCACCAATGACGGTGAACGCGGTTCCTTCGCTCATTGCACGTGCGACTGCCTTTGTTCCCTCTGCGAATGCGGGGAACTCGAAGACGCCCATGGGGCCGTTCCACACAACGGTCTTCGCAGAAGCAATTGCTTGAGAGAAAATCTCGCGGGTCTTCGGGCCGATGTCGAGGCCCATCTGATCCGCGGGAATCGCATCAGAACTGACAACGGTTGCGGGTGCGTCTGCTGCAAACTCAGGAGCAACAACAGTGTCGACGGGCAGAAGAAGTTCGACGCCATTCTTCTTTGCGGTCTCCATGTAACCCTGAACGGTGGGAATCTGGTCTGCCTCAAGAAGAGACTTGCCAACTTCGTAGCCCTTCGCAGCAAGGAAGGTGTAGGCCATGCCGCCACCGATGATGAGCTTATCCGCCTTCGAAAGCAGATTAGCAATCACGCCGAGCTTGTCGGAGACCTTCGAGCCACCCAGAACGACAACGTAAGGACGCTCCGGATCATTAACTGCCTTACCCAGGGACTCGATTTCCTTAACGACCAGCAAACCTGCTGCACTGGGCAGAAGCTTGGCAACGTCGTAGACAGAGGCTTGCTTACGGTGAACAACACCGAAACCATCGGAAACAAAAGCATCGGCGAGTGAAGCGAGCTGCGTGGCGAAGGCCTCGCGCTCTGCATCGTCCTTCGAGGTTTCTGCAGCATTGAAGCGAACGTTCTCGAGAAGAACGATTTCACCGGGCTTTGCGGCCTCAACTGCAGCGTGTGCTCCTTCACCGACAGTATCGGGAGCAAGAGTGACCTTGACACCGGTCAGCTCGGCAAGGCGGGTGGCAACGGGTGCAAGCGAGAATGCGGGGTTGACTTGGCCCTTCGGACGACCGAGGTGAGCGGCAATGATGACCTTTGCACCTGCATCCAAAAGAAGCTTGATCGTCGGAAGTGCCGCGCGAATACGGCCATCATCGGTAATGTTCTGATCAGCATCGAGGGGAACATTGAAGTCCGAACGGAGCAGAACGCTCTTACCGGAAAGATCACCCAGGCTATCAATTGTCCTCATGGGAATCTCCTTAAATAAATAAAAAATTGAGACGCTAGCGAACTGGGCCCGCATACGCTTTCACGTACACGGGCCCAGTAACTAGCAGATCATGCTCTATGCGAGGATCAGGCCAGCTTGGAGCCAACCAGCGAGGTCAGGCGAACGAGAGCGTTCGAGTAGCCCCACTCGTTGTCGTACCAAGAGAGAACCTTCACCAAGTTGCCGATGACCTTGGTCTCGGTTGCATCGAAGATCGAGGTGTGGGGGTTGCCCACGATGTCGGTGGAGACGATCGGATCTTCGGTGTACTCAAGAACACCCTTGAGCTCACCCTCGGCGGCAGCCTTCACGGCAGCCTGGATAGCCTCAACCGAGACCTCCTTCGTTGCAACGAAGGTCAGGTCGGTCAGCGAGCCGGTCGGGGTGGGAACGCGAACTGCGAGTCCGTCGAACTTGCCCTTGAGCTCGGGCAGAACCAGAGCAACAGCCTGAGCCGCACCGGTCTTGGTGGGGATCATGTTGAGGGCTGCTGCACGTGCACGACGCAGATCCGAGTGGGGAGCGTCGAGAACGCGCTGGTCGCCGGTGTAGGAGTGGATGGTGGTCATGATGCCGCGCTCAATACCGAAGTTCTCGTGGAGAACCTTGGCCAGAGGAGCAAGGCAGTTGGTGGTGCACGAAGCGTTGGAGATGATGTTCATGGTGGCGGGATCGTAATCGCCATCGTTCACACCCATAACGAAGGTGCCGTCAACGTTCTTTGCAGGCGCCGAAATGACAACCTTCTTTGCGCCGGCTGCGATGTGCGCAGCTGCCTTCTCACCATCGGTGAAGAAACCGGTGGATTCGACGACAACCTCAACACCGAGCTCGCCCCAAGGCAGGTCGGCAGGATCGCGCTGTGCGAGAACCTTGATGTGCTTTCCGTCAACGATGATGCCCTCATCGTCGTAGGAAACCTCACCATTGAAGCGACCCATGATCGAGTCGTACTTCAGCAGGTGTGCCAGAGTCTTATTGTCGGTCAGATCGTTAACTGCAACGACCTCGAGGTCTGCGCCCTGCTCAATTGCAGCGCGGAAGAAGTTACGACCGATGCGGCCAAAGCCGTTAATGCCAACGCGGGTGGTCACTGTTGTCCTCCTGCTTGTGCCCCCTGCGGGACACGCTTTCTGTATCAACCATGAAGATGCGGTTTGCATCTATGGCCCGCAGTTCTCTGCGGTTCCAGTATCTCTAATCTACACCTTCACGGTCTGAGATGAGGGTGAACTAAGTCCTTAGAGATCTGGCCCACATTATGCTGAAAGAGAGATCTCAGTCACCGTCGAGCATATCCAAGGTCAGGGCAGATTCGGTATCGGGAATACCTCGTTCATGCGCGACCTTATCGGCCATAGCCAAAAGACGACGAATACGCCCTGCAACCGCGTCCTTTGTCAGCGGCGGATCGGTATGTTTGCCCAGCTCCTCAAGGGAAGCCTGCTTGTACTGGATGCGCAACTCCCCCGCCTGCCTCAGGTGATCTGGGACATCGTCGCCCAAAATCGCAAAAGCCCGCTCGACCCTCGCGCCGGCCGCGACCGCGGCGCGCGCGCTACGACGAAGATTCGCATCATCAAAGTTTGCTAAGCGGTTAGCTGAACCCCGGGCCTCGCGACGCTCACGCCTCTGCTCCCAGGCAACATGAGTAGCAGGTGCACCCAGCGCACGGATAAGCGCACTAATGGCCTCGGAATCACGAGCAGTGACGCGATCAGATCCGCGTACTTCCTTCGAACGAACAGTAGCTCCGAGCTTACGTGCGAGCCCCACCATCGCGAGTGCAACCTCGGGTCCCGGGCATGTAATTTCCAAAGACGAGGAGCGTCCAGGCTCGAGAAGAGAACCGCGGGCAAGAAATGCGCCGCGCCACACAGCCGCGGCCTCGTCTTTACCGGAAGCAACCAAAGTCGCAGGGAGCCCGCGCACTGGTCTTCCCGCCCCATCGACGAGGCCGGTGAGTCGAGCAAGTTCATCAGCTCGGTGCACGACGCGTACGACGTAACGCTTGCCTCGGCGCAGCGACGAACCCGAAACGACAACAACAAAGGACTCAACGTTGTACAAGCTGGTCAGGAATGCACGAAGACGGCGTACGGCTACGGAAGAATCTAACTCTGCCTCGATAAGGATCCGACCACCCACGAGGTGTAGACCACCTGAGAAACGAAGAATCGCACATACCTCCGCGGCCATCGCAGATTGCGAAGGAACCGCGCTACGCGCTAATTCGTCTTTCATATCCGATGTGAGGGACACCTTGTCTCCTTATGTCAGGGTGCACTGGAACGAGGAAGATTTTACGGGAGCCAGGTTTCGCTGCGGCCAACTTCACCAAGAAAACCATCAAAAGCATCACGCAATGCCGCTGCAAGTCGTAAAGGATCATGATGGGCTTCGCCATCACCGGTGCGAACTTGACGCAAAAGCACACGTGCGCCTAGCGCATCGGCAGCCTCGGCAAGATCATCAATATCGTCAGTCGTTGTCGGATCGGCGATCACCACATCCAGTTTGAAACTGGGGGCGTATTGAGCGATCGCTCGGACGTGATCAGCAGTTGTCATTGACTCTGTTTCGCCGCGCTGACGTTCAAGGTTCAAAATCAGTGCACGGTGAGCTTCGGTCGTCACCAGTGCACGGTGAAGATCAGGAACCAGTAAGTGTGGAATTACCGAGGTGTACCAAGAACCGGGACCAAGAACAACCCAATCGGCTTCCGAAATTGCATCGGTAACTGCTGCGGGAACCTTTGGTTCTTCTGGACTGAGGCGTACTGCCTCAACATCACCCGGTGCAATTGCAACTTTCGATTGACCTTTAACGGTGTAGTGTCGCCCGTTATCATTCATATCCGCTTCAATACTCAGCGGGTCTGTCGACATCGGGAGAACACGCCCCTGCGCACCCAAGAGACGGCCAACAAAATCAAGACCTTCAACCGGGTCGTCAAGAAGCTGCCACAATCCAGCAATCACAATATTGCCGACTGCGTGACCATCCATCGGACCACTGGTCTTCAAGCGCATCTGGAAGACATCGCGCCAAGTCAAACCCCATTCAGTTTCTTCACACAAAGACGCTAAAGCCATGCGTAAATCACCAGGAGGAAGAATTGGCATTTCTGCGCGAAGTCGGCCGGAAGACCCACCATCATCGGCAACGGTGACCACGGCTGTGAGCTGACGTGTGATGTGTCGCAGTGCGCGCAGGGTAGCGGATAGCCCGTGTCCACCGCCTAGAGCGACAACACGGTTATTCGATTCGCCGCGCTGCATCCACCCTGCAGCATCAACGTAGGTCATCGACTATTCCTTTCCCATATCGCGATGCATGATTCGCACATTGAAACCATGCTCGCGCAGCCTGCGGGCGATGAGCTCTGCGCTCGCCACTGAACGGTGCTTCCCGCCCGTACACCCAACTGCAATTGTTGTGTAACGCTTGAGTTCACCAATATACCCCTTCAGCATGGGTGCAAGAAGATCGGCGTAACCAACAACGAAGTCGCGGGCACCAGGCTGGGACAAGACGTAATCTGCAACGGGTTGGTCTTTACCCGTCAAATGACGCAATTCATCAACCCAGTAGGGGTTCTTTAAAAAGCGGACGTCAAGAACGTGGTCAGCATCCAAAGGAAGACCATGTTTGAAACCAAAGGATTCAACGGTGATACGGAGCGGCACATCGCCTGCCTGAGCAATCACATCACGGATGTGACGCGTCAGGTCATGGACCGACATCCTGGACGTGTCAATGATCGTATCTGCGAAACGACGCAGAGGAGCAAGCGCGCGCTCTTCGGCTGTGATCCCATCAAGAAGAGTTCCGTCTCCCTGAAGCGGGTGAGGGCGGCGATTTGATTCATAACGCCGGACAAGAGTGTCCGTCGAAGCCTCAAGGAAGATTACTCGATAAGCAACCCCCAACTCTTTAAGCTGTTCAAGGGCACGAGCAAAATCAGCAAAGAACTCACGTGAACGCACGTCAACAACGACAGCCAGTCTGTGAACTCCCCCGCCAACGGGACTCATCATGCCAACCAGCGCTGGCAGCATTGCCGGTGGAAGATTGTCAACGACGTACCAATCAAGATCTTCGAGTGCACGGGCAGCACCAGTACGCCCTGCTCCTGAGCACCCGGTGATGATCACAACCTCGTTTCCACCCTCATCGGCAACATCTGGGGCAATCTGATCGAGAAGTGGGATACCTCCGGGCACAGTTTCCTGCGAAGTGTCGGGTGGGATGGGAGTTTCGCTCATACCCCTATGGTGCCATTGATCAGCGAATCTTTCCCGGTTTTACCTCAGACAGTTTGACGCTATGACGAAAGCGGAGAATCCGGATTGAGCGCCTGCCAAATAACGCTTCCCAAGGAGGGACCGATCCCATTCACTTCTGCGATTTGTTCAGGCGTAGCCTCACGAATTTTCTTGACAGAACCGAAGTGACGTAAGAGCGCTTTCTGGCGTGAAGGACCAACTCCTGCAATTCCATCCAGTACCGAACGCTGCTGATTCTTCGCGCGCCGTTTCCTATGCGCTGTGATGGCGAATCGATGGGATTCATCTCTTAGATACTGAAGCATATAGAGAGCTGCAGAGGTACGCGGGAAGATCAGCGGGAATTCCTCGCCGGGAATCCACACTTCTTCGAGCCTCTTTGCAAGGCCGATCAGGGGAATATCAATTCCCATTGAGTCCAAAGCATCGCGGGCAGCATTAACCTGCGGCAAACCACCGTCAACGACTACTAAATCTGGTCGATAGGAAAAGCGCCGTGGCCGTCCGTTAGCATCAACCGGACCGGATTCAAAGGCGATGCCTTCCTCATCTTCACCATCTTCGCCATTTTCTTCAGCAAGGAGCCTACGGAATCGGCGACGAAGGACCTCGTCCATCGCCGATGTATCGTCAGGCGTCCCCTCACCATTTTCGCCGTGAATATTGAAGTGGCGATACGCGTCCTTCCTTGGCACTCCATCTTCAAAGACAACCATTGAACCGACCTGAAGCTGGCCCTGAGTGTGCGAGATGTCGTAGCACTCGATGCGCAAAGGAGATGCTGGAAGATCAAGGTATTCGGCAAGCTCGTCCAGGGCTTGACCGCGCTGAGCAAGATCGCCACTACGGCGCGTCTTGTGAAGAACTAACGCCTGCTTGGCATTCTCTTTAACGGTCTCCATAAGCTGAGCCTTCGGACCGCGTTTGGGGACATGGATGTCGACCGCCGCTCCCCTTTTTTCAGAGAGCCACTCAGCAATTGTGCCCTTTTCGGTAGGCATCACACTCACCAAAATCTCACGCGGCACCGCTCGAGTCGGAGTATGAATCACGTCATCGACTGATAGTGCCTGAGCCTGTTCAATGCGTCGTTTCCTACCCTCAGGAACATCTGGCAGTTCGGAATAGATCTGTTCAAAGAGCCTGGCCATGAGTTCGGCTTCACTGGCATCATCATCGCGCGAAACTACCCAACCTCGAGTGCCACGAATACGACCTCCACGAACATGGAAAACATGCACCGCGGCATCAAGCTCATCACTGACTAAGGCAAAAATATCGGCGTCGGTTCCATCGTTTAAAACCATCGTGTTGCGTTCTAGAACCGTCTCTAGAGCACGCAGATCATCGCGTTTCTTTGCAGCCGTTTCAAAATCGAGCTCAGCACTAGCTTGCCGCATTTCAGACTCGACTTGGCGCAGGATAGGGCTTGCCTTTCCCTCAAGAAAGTCACACATTGACTGCGCTAAAGCGCGATGTTCGGATTGAGAAATACGGCCAACGCACGGTGCCGAGCACTTGTCTATATACCCCAGGAGACACGGACGTCCCTGAGCTTGAGCGCGCCGGAATACCCCGGCAGAACACGTTCGAACTGGAAAAACTCGGATCAGGAGTTCGATGGTGTCGCGGATAGCCCAAACTTTCGTATACGGACCAAAGTAACGTGTGTCTTTCCTGCGCGCTTCTCGGGTGACTTGGACGCGAGGGAAACGCTCCCCCATACTCACCGCGAGATACGGATAGGACTTGTCGTCCTTAAACATGACGTTAAAACGCGGATTGAATTCCTTGATCCACGTAAATTCAAGGGTAAGTGCCTCAACTTCATTACCAACAACCGTCCACTGCACCGAGGCAGCGGTTGTGACCATTTTCTGGGTACGCGGATGAAGATTGGCAAGGTCTTGAAAGTAATTGGTCAGGCGCGCTCGAAGGTTCTTTGCCTTACCAACATAGATGACTGCGCCCTGTTCATCGCGGAACCTATAGACTCCTGGGTCTGTCGGGATCTCGCTTGTTTTCGGTCGATATGTCGAAGGATCAGCCACGCCCCTAGCCTAACCGGGCTATCAATGTGCCGCTTGCTCTGCATGGCATTAGAAAACTTTTGGTCTGAGGTTTATCATTTCTTGAAGGTATTGCTGCGGAAAGGTTTGCCATGTTTACCCAGGCCCAAGAGGTTATTGACTTCATCGAAAAGGAAGAAATTGCGTACATCGACGTACGTTTCTGTGACCTTCCGGGAGTCCAACAACACTTCACTATTCCCGCCAGCGAACTTCAGGCCTCGGTCCTCAAAGACGGACTAATGTTCGACGGTTCTTCGGTTCGTGGCTTCACGCAGATTCACGAATCAGATATGAAGCTGATCCCGGATATTACCTCAGCCTTTGTCGACCCTTTCCGCGCCAACAAGACACTCGTCATCATCTTTTCCATCGTCGACCCATTCACTGATGAGCCTTTCTCACGCGACCCTAGGCAGGTTGCTGCAAAGGCCGAGGCCTACCTGCGCTCCACTGGCATCGCCGACACCTGTTACATCGGCGCAGAGGCAGAGTTCTTCGTCTTCAACGATGTGCGTTACCAAGTGAGCCCTCAATCGACCTTCTACGCCCTTGACTCCGACGAGGCCTACTGGAACACAGGACGCACCGAAGAAGGCGGGAATCTGGGATATAAAGTTGCGCCGAAGGGCGGTTATTTTCCTGTCTCCCCCAGTGATGACTTCACCGACCTTCGCGATGAGATGTCTAACCTCCTCACCGAGGTCGGACTCAAACTTGAGCGTGCACACCACGAGGTTGGCTCGGGCGGCCAGCAGGAGATCAACTACCGCTTCGATACCTTAACAACTGCCGCAGACGACATGATGAAGTTTAAGTACGTCATTAAGAACGCTGCGCGCGCCGCGGGGCTGTCGGCAACCTTCATGCCAAAGCCTCTATTCGGTGATAACGGTTCGGGAATGCACACCCACCTGTCATTGTGGAAGGACGGCGAGCCTCTCTTCTATGACGAACGAGGCTACGGTTCTCTTTCCGACACCGCTCGCTGGTTCATTGGTGGGCTTTTGGAGCACGCGCCTGCTCTGCTTGCCTTCACAAACCCCTCGGTCAATTCCTTCCGCCGACTTGTCCCCGGCTTTGAGGCACCGATTAACCTGGTCTATTCGGCACGTAACCGTAGCGCCTGTATTCGCATTCCCGTAACTGGTACTTCGCCTGCTGCGAAACGCGTTGAATACCGTGTTCCCGATCCCAGTGCCAACCCCTACTTGTCCTTCTCAGCCTGTCTTATGGCCGGTATCGACGGGATCAAGCGCCGTATCGAACCAGCTGCACCCATTGATAAGGACCTCTACGAACTTCCGAGCGCTGACTACGATTCCATCGCGAAGCTTCCTTCAAGTTTGGAAGCGGCTCTTGAGGCACTTCGTAATGACTATGAATTCCTCACTGAAGGGGATGTCTTCACTGAAGACCTGATCGAAACCTGGATTAACTATAAAGAAACGGTGGAGATTGCCCCAATGCGTGCCTATCCGCATCCCTACGAATTTCAGCTGTATTACGATCTGTGAGCTAGATAGCCGCCATTAGACGCTATATTCATAGTGTCTGCTCATGTAACTGCAGGTCCGAAACGGAGACATCATGAAACGCATGCGTGACGGTTCGTATACGATCAAGCCGAAATTTAAGCTCCCTTCGCACGAGCTGCTCCCTGACCTGCTCGCTGCGCGTGCCGCGGCTCATCCCGATCAGGTCGCCGTCGAGACACGTTCCTCCGTTGGCGCAAGCCGGAAGATCACTGCTTCAGAACTTCAACGTCAGGTCGAATACACCGCCTGCGGCCTTGTCGGCCTCGGTATCGAAGCGGGTGACTCGGTCGCGATTCTCGCCTCCACATCCATGGAGTGGTTGCTACTCGACCTTTCTCTTCTCTCGATTGGGGCCGTCACGGTACCGATCTATGAGTCTGATTCAGCCGCGCAGATCCAACACATCCTCGAAGATGCCCACGTCGTCCAGGTGTTCACGGCGACGACGCAACAGGCAGAATTAGTTCGAAGCGTCGCCCCCGCTTTCACCCGCTCAATCGACAGTTTCGATCAAGGAGCATTGCGAACCATTGCTCGCGCTGCTAAGCACGTGTCAATCGACGACGTTACAACTCGCCGTTCTTCACTGGACTCTTCATCGATCGCGACAATTATCTATACCTCCGGAACCACCGGCGTTCCTAAGGGCGTTGTCCTCACCCACGCAAACTTCCTTGCGACGATTGCGGGTGCACGTCAGGTTGTTGGCGATATCGTTGACTCGTCTGATACACGACTACTCCTCTTCCTTCCGGTCGCGCATGTTCTTGCACGCCTCGTTATGCACCTCGTGCTTTCTGGAGCGGGTGTCCTTGGATTCTCGCCAAATATTAAGAATCTGTTGCCCGACATTCAGGCCTTTAAGCCCTCTGTTCTCCTTGTCGTACCGCGTGTGCTCGAGAAGGTCTATAACGCAGCGTCTGCAAAAGCCGGTGGCGGAATCAAAGGCAAGATGTTCGCTTGGAGCGCCAAGCAGGCTCGCACATATGCACTCGCACAAGAGCGTACTTTCGGACCTTCTCTACTGAAGAAGGCACGCCACGGCATTGCCGACGCACTCGTTCTGAAGAAGATTCGTTCGATTCTTGGCCCGAATCTTCGCTACATCGTTTCCGGCGGGGCGCCTCTAGCGACCGACCTTGCTCAGTTCTATTCGGGTATGGGTATCACCCTTCTCCAGGGCTATGGCTTATCCGAAACGACCGGACCGATCGCCGTACAGCATGTCGGTAAGAATCCCGTAGGTACCGTAGGTCTGCCCCTTCCGGGAAACTTCATCAAGATCGCAAAAGATGGAGAAATCCTTGTTAAGGGTGTTTCTGTCATGCCCGGCTACTATCACCTGCCTGACCAGACTCACCAGGTTATGCCCGATGGTGAGTGGTTCCATACCGGTGACTTGGGATCTATCTCAAAGAGCGGCCAGCTTTCAATCACCGGACGAAAGAAGGAACTCATCGTCACCGCGGGTGGTAAAAATGTTTCTCCCGAGGTTTTGGAAGATTCACTGGCAACCCACCCGTTAATAGCAAACGTCATTGTTGTTGGCGATCAACGACCATTTATCGGTGCGCTCTTTACCCTTGACGCTGAGATGCTTCCGGATTGGCTCCGTAAGCACGGACTCCCCCGTTGCTCGCCACTCGAGGCCGCACAGCTTCCCGAAGTGCAAGCCTCGCTCCAGCGTGCGGTAGACCGCGCAAACAAGGCAGTCTCTCGCGCGGAGTCCATCCGCAAATTCCGAATTATTGATGCGAGCTTCACTGTCGAAAACGGCTACGTGACTCCCTCAATGAAGCTTCGTCGTGGGAAAGTACTTCATGATTTCGCAGATGAAGTTGACGAACTTTACGGTGGTCCACTTGAAGCTGCCCCGGCAAAGCGCCGTCGGTTCTTTCGACGTGCACGATAGACGCTGAACTCAATACAACTGAAAGGGATACTCATGACAGTACGCAGGCTTGCAGATGGCTCTTGGGAAGCGATTGCAACTCGCGAGGCGAGCCCCGAGATGAATTTGCCGTCAATGCTTCGCCTGCGTGCTCAAGAGCACCCTGGTCAGGTTGCAATTGAGCGTCGTTCGCCTGTGGGTACTTGGCGCCCGGTTACCATTGATCAGTTCCTTTCGGATGTTGATTCGATTGCTCGTGGCCTCATCGCGCTGGGACTTGAAGCAGGTGAGCACCTGGCGATTTTGGCGCCGACATCGTACGAGTGGGCTCTCATCGACGTCGCTGCCCTGTCCTGCGGTGCGATCACTGTCCCGATCTACGAAACCGATTCTGCCGTCCAAATTGAGCACATCCTCAAGGACGCAGATATCCGCATTGTCATTACCGCGACGACTCAGCAGGCCGAACTTGTTCAGTCTGTAAAAACAGATTCGGTTCGCCACCTTCTCTCGCTTGATAAGGGAGCTCAGCGCGATCTTGCCCAAGCCGGGCTCAATGTTCCAATCGAAGAAGTGCGCCTGCGGACCGAGGCCGTCAAGCTTGACGATGAAGCCACCATTATCTACACCTCCGGAACCACTGGGGTCCCTAAAGGCGTTGTTCTAACCCATGGGAACTTCATCAGCCCCATGCTTCAGGCTTACGATTTCCTTCCTCTTCTGATCAATGATCCGCGCTCTCGTTCACTGCTGTTCCTGCCCGTGGCTCACGTACTCGCACGCTTTGTGATGTACTGCTTGCTCTCGGGACAGGGAGTCGTAGCCTTTTCACCAGATACGCGCAACCTGGTTGATGATATTGCGACCTTCAAGCCTTCAATGCTTCTGGTTGTCCCGCGCGTCTTGGAGAAGGTCTATAACGCGGCATCAGCCAAGGCCGGTGGCGGTTTCAAGGGACGAATGTTCTCTTGGGCAGCAAAGCAAGCGCGCGCACTTTCGCAGTCTCGTGCCTATGTGGATAGTCCTCTTCCCGAGTCCTTAGTTGCTGGTCCCCTACCAGACACCACGCCCGTGCCCGATGCCTCGGCAATTCCTTCTCCCGGCCCCTCCACTCTCTTAAAGATTCGTGGACGTGTTGCTGATGCATTGGTTCTCTCAAAGGTCAAGGCGATTCTTGGGCCGAACCTTCACACGATCATCTCTGGAGGCGCTCCCCTCGCCCTCGACCTTGCAAACTTCTACCGAGGCCTCGGACTGACCCTGCTCCAGGGATACGGGCTCTCCGAGACCACCGGTCCCATCAGCGTCGAGATCCCCCAGGATTTCCCGCCGGATAGCGTTGGCTTCGTGTGGCCCGGTAACCAGGCAAAACTGGCCAGCGACGGGGAACTTTTAGTCCGCGGAATTTCAGTTTCCCGCGGTTACCATAACCTTCCCGAGGCCACCGCTGAGGCCTTCGTTGATGGCTGGTTTAAGACCGGGGATCTTGCCTCAATTGATGATCGAGGCCATATCCGTATCACGGGCCGTAAGAAGGAGCTCATTGTCACTGCAGGTGGGAAGAACGTCTCCCCTGAAATTTTGGAAGATGCCCTCTCAACCCATCCGTTGATTGCCAATATCATCGTTGTTGGTGACAATCGCCCGTATATCGGAGCGCTAATTTCACTCGACACAGAAATGCTTCCTGAATGGCTTCGCGCCCACGGGCAACCCGTCGTAGATGCTGCTCAGGCTGCAGAGCTACCTGCAGTGCGTGAATCCCTAGAACGCGCGATTGCGCGGGCTAATAAGCAAGTTTCTCGAGCAGAATCGATCCGCCGCTACCGCATCGTGAACGCAGCCTTTACGGTTGAGAACGGATATATGACGCCATCACTGAAGCTCAAACGACGTCGGGTTCTTGCTGATTTCGCGGATGAAGTCGAAGCACTTTATGAATCGGGAACAACTCCCGAAGCTCAGTGAGCCTTGCCAAGATCATTGCATATGATTTTCTGAAGCGAGAACACTGCTTTTAAACGTTGTGTGGGCTCCCCTTTCGGGAGGCCCACACAATTCTTTTCAACTCAGCTTTTCAGCGCACGTCGGTCGTTCTGTTACTTTGATTTCGCTCCGTGCTGTTCTGAGGCCTCGAAAATCTCCGCAAGGAACTGACCCGTGAATGATTCATGAACCTTGGCAACTTCCTCAGGGGTTCCTTCTGCAACGACGGTACCGCCACCGCTACCTCCCTCGGGACCCATGTCAATGACCCAGTCGGCACTCTTGATCACGTCAAGATTGTGCTCGATGACGATCACCGTATTGCCCTTATCAACAAGGCTCTGAAGAACTAGTAATAGTTTCCGAATATCTTCGGTGTGCAGACCCGTAGTTGGTTCGTCTAGGACATACACCGTCCGGCCCGTTGAGCGACGTTGCAGCTCCGATGCGAGCTTGACGCGTTGTGCCTCTCCACCGGACAGAGTTGTCGCAGCTTGACCAAGTCGCACGTAGCCCAAGCCAACTTCAACCAAGGTGTTCAGGTGACGGGCAATACGCGAGATTGGGGCAAAGAACTCAGCGGCCTCGGCAATAGGCATATTGAGGACATCTGCGACACTCTTACCTTTGTAGAGGATCTCCAATGTCTCACGGTTGTAGCGTGCACCATGGCAAACCTCGCAGGGGACGTAAACGTCCGGAAGGAAGTTCATCTCGATCTTGAGGGTTCCATCACCCTTACAGGACTCGCACCTTCCCCCCTTCACATTGAAGGAGAAACGCCCAGGACCATAGCCACGAAGTTTCGCCTCAGGAACTTCAGCAAAAAGCTTACGGATTTGATCCCAGACCCCTGTGTAGGTAGCCGGATTAGACCGCGGTGTACGACCGATAGGCGATTGGTCAACATGCACGACCTTATCGAGCCCCTCAGTTCCTACGACGGAACGATGGCGTCCCGGGACAAGGCGGGCACCGTTCAAACGGCTGGCTAAGGATCGATAAAGAATTTGATTGACCAGGGTAGATTTACCCGAGCCCGATACACCTGTCACCGCTGTAAAAGTCGAAAGAGGGAAGGATACCGTAACGTCTTTGAGATTGTTTTCGCGTGCGCCCTTGACCGTAATCTGGCGCTTGGGATCACGCTCCCGGCGGGATTGAGGGATAACAATCGAACGCTTTCCACTGAGATATTGCCCCGTCAACGAGCGTTTATTCTCTTTGAGCTCCTCGAGAGTTCCACTGTGGACAATCCAACCGCCGTTTTCACCGGCTCCCGGGCCCACATCAACGATCCAGTCAGCAGCCTCAATGGTTTCTTCATCGTGTTCGACAACGATCAGGGTATTTCCGAGGTTGCGTAGGTGTTCCAAGGTCGCAATCAGCTTGCGGTTGTCACGTTGGTGAAGACCAATTGAGGGCTCATCGAGGACGTACAAAACCCCTACAAGGCCGGAACCAATTTGGGTTGCCAAACGAATTCGTTGAGCCTCACCACCAGAAAGGGTTGCAGCCCCGCGAGAGAGCGTCAGATATGACAGGCCTACATCGACCAAGAACTTCAATCGAGCTTGAATTTCTGTCAGAATCGGAGCAGCAATGACAGATGAACGTTCTTCCAAAGTAACGCTGTCGAGAAAGTCTTTCGCATCGCGAATCGACAAATCCGAAAGCTGTGCGATTGACAGATCACCAATAGTAACCGCCAAGACCTCGGGACGTAATCTGGCTCCATGGCATGCGCTACAGGGCACCTCACGCATGTACGAATCCATACGATCAACGACCAGCTGCGATTCAGTCTCTTCTTTTTTACGCTGGATATAGGTGAGTGCGCCCTCGAAACCAGTCGTATACGAACGTTCGCGACCCCAACGGTTACGGAATTTAACTTTTACTTCGTAGTTTCGACCGTTGAGGATTGCATCCTTAACCTTCTTGGGAAGATCTTTCCACGGGGTGTCCATAGAAAAACCAAGCTCTTTTGACAGGGCTTCCAAAAGGTGGCGGTGATACTTAAAATTCGAGTTCCAAACAATCACTGCGCCTTGATTGAGCGAGAGTTCCTCATCTGGCACAACAAGTTCGGGATCGACTTCGAGTTTGGAGCCCAAGCCCGAGCACTCAGGACACGCGCCGTAGGGTGCGTTAAAGGAGAAAGTTCGCGGTTCGATTTCATCCAATGTCAAGGGATGGTCGTTGGGGCACGAACGCTTTTCAGAGTATTTGCGTCGACGATCAGGATCTGACTCATCCAAATCAATGCAGTCGATGATCACCAAGCCGTCCGAAAGACGAAGTGCTGTTTCAACAGAGTCGGTCAATCGCTGACGGACGCCCTCACGTACGACAAGACGGTCGACAACAACTTCGATCGTGTGCTTGAGCTTCTTTTCCAGCGGCGGGACATCCTCAAGTCGAAGCAATTGCCCGTCGACGATTGCTCGCACATAGCCAGATGCCTTGAGTTCCTCGAGAAGATCCTGATATTCGCCCTTGCGCCCTCGCACAACAGGCGAAAGAACCTGGAAGCGGGTTCCTTCAGGAAGAGAGCGAACACGATCAACAATCTGTTGGGGAGTCTGAGCTTGGATACGAGCTCCACACACTGGACAGTGGGCTACCCCCGCGCGTGCAAATAAGAGACGCAAGTAGTCATGGATTTCGGTAATCGTACCGACTGTCGAACGCGGATTACGCGAGGTAGATTTCTGGTCGATTGAGACTGCTGGAGAGAGTCCCTCGATGAAATCAACATCAGGCTTATCCATCTGTCCCAAAAACTGACGCGCATATGAGGACAGCGATTCAACGTATCGTCTTTGGCCTTCAGCAAAAATCGTGTCAAAGGCAAGAGAGGACTTTCCCGATCCCGATAGACCGGTGAAAACAATCATCGAGTCACGGGGAAGATCAAGGTCAACACCCTTGAGATTATGCTCGCGGGCACCACGGACAATTAACTGATCATGCACTCCACTAGTTTACGTGTTGACGCATTGCTTTGGTCGAACATGTGTTCTTTTACGCTTTGCTTCACGTTTAGTCTATGGAATGTCCTTCGGACTCGGCTTCGCGAAGCTTACCCATGTAGAGCACCCGCGAGAATGCCTCGATCACGAGGCCGGCAGCAAGTCCTGATCCGATAATCGCCAGCCACAGCGGGGCCGGGGGCCATTGGAAGGCAAAGAAGGCTCGCGCAAAGGGAAGGAGAACACCTAAAACCCCGGCTAGGGCCATAGCGCAGATCAAGGCTATGCGCCACGGTACCAGCGGCCTCGCTGTGATCGACAAAAGCCACAATCCTGCAATCAGAACCGTCATTGCGGCCGCGGTAGAACCAAGTACCGTACCGTTGCCGACTGAGGAATAAACAGCAAGCGCCGCAACTCCCAGGACGATACCGCTGGGAATTGCCAGCGACAAGGTTCGAGACAAGAAACCTGGGACATAACGTCGATTGTTGGGACCTAAGGCAATGAAGAACGCGGGAACACCAATAGTTAGGGTGTCGACATATGTAAAATGCCGCGGCAAGAAGGGATAACGCCACGCAAAAATTGCACTAAGAATGACGAATAGCGTCGCGTAGGTCGTCTTTGCCAAGAAAAGCGATGACACGCGTTCCATATTGGCCATGATGCGACGTCCCTCGGCCAAGACACTGGGAAGCACCGAAAACTTTTGATCAACCAAAACTAATTGTGAAACGGCCTTGGTTGCTGCTGCACCATTGCCCATCGCGATGCCTAGATCAGCATCTTTAAGTGCGAGAGCGTCATTGACACCATCACCCGTCATCGCAACACAGTGCTTCTGAGTTTGCAGGGCCTTGACCAACGCACGTTTCTGTTCGGGGGTAACACGTCCGAAAACATCTGTTGCCTCAACGATAGAAAGGAACTCAGAAGACGTTGGGTCCTCAGGAAGATTCCGAGCGTCAAATGCATGAGGAGCATCGCCATTAGGTGAACGCAATCCGACCTGTGCGGCTAGCGCAGCAACCGTAGTCGGACTATCACCCGAAATGATGCGTACACGAACGCCCTGGCGGCGGAAGTAAGCGAGAGTCTCGGTCGCATCATCACGCAAGTCTTCTTCCAAAACCAAGAGGGCGAGAGGCGAGGGATTTGCCGGAAGTGTCTGGTCTTCAATGGCCTCGTCATAGCGAACGACAACTAATACTCTCAAGCCCTCACAGGCATAAGAACGAATATCAGCTCGAAGACTTTCGAGGTTTTCAACGTGATCAATGAGCATCTCAGGGGCGCCCATAACAATTGATACACTTTGCGTGACCCACGCTGCCCATTTACGTTCAGAGGAGAAGGGAATAGTCTGCGAAGCTTCAGTATCTACTTGAGGAAGCTCTCCCCTATCGAGCAAATAGTCTTTGACCGCCCGCGCGGTTGCATTTGTCTCATCGTCGTTGAGCATCCACAGCGCACGGAAAAGCTGATCTTCTCGCTGTTGATCAAGGATCTCCAAAGAGCGCAATCGAATCCCACCGGTTGTGAGCGTACCGGTTTTATCAAGGCACAGTGCATCAACACGAGCCAAGACTTCAACTGCAGGGAGCTCCTGGACAAGAGCGCCTTTCCGCGCCAGAGTTGCTGAACCGATCGCGAAGTTCATGGAGGTGAGAAGTACCAATCCCTGCGGGATCATTCCGACGACACTTGCAACAGCAAGAACCAATGCGTGTTGCCACGCGTAGGGAGTACCGCCTCCTGCAATCCGTGTTTGCGACCAGAGCGTCAGAAGAATAATTGGAGGAAGTGCGATCGAGATGACACGCAGAATCTTATTAATACCCTGTTGGATCTCCGAAGTGGCAAGAGAGAAAGTTCGTGCATGACGTGCAATACCCTGCGCGTACAGGTCCGAACCTACTGCTTGCACATGCATTACGCCAGCCCCAGAAACGACGGATGTTCCAGCGAGGACACGATCACCGACCTGCTTAAGAACCGGGCGAGATTCGCCAGTCAGCATCGATTCATCGATTTCCAGACCGGAAACTTCTAGGACCTCACCGTCAGCCGCGATTTGATCGCCGAGTGAAAGCTCGACAATATCGTCAAGAACAATGCGTTGAACGTCGATCTGCTCGGTACGCCCATCGCGTCGCACCTTCGCCCGTGGGGCGTCAACGATTGCAAGATCATCCAAAGTTTTCTTTGCACGGAGCTCAGAAAAAATTCCAATAACCGCGTTGATGATCATGATCGCGCCGAAAACAGCATCCTGCCAGGACCCGAAGATGATCACGATGACCATTGCGATACTCAAGATCGCATTAAAAAGCGTCAAGACATTTGCGCGGATAATCGATGCCAGCGATCGCGATGAAGGGAGCTTAGTGATGTTCAGCTTGCCTTGTTCTTCGCGGATTTTTACTTCGGATCCACTAAGTCCCTGAGCAGGGTTAGGAGCTTGTGCAGCAATGGTCATCGGCCGTTACTCCTCGAGGAATCGCGCTTCGAATAAATGAGCGAGGCAAGAACTGTCGTGATGAGTGTCCCTGCAATGACAGCAAGTGAGACCGAGATTCCGATTTCCGGAATCCCATGAATGGGTGCACCACCGTTAAGGAAGGGCAATGAGTTTTCGTGGAGTGCATGGAGAATCAGCTTCACCCCAATGAAGCCCAAGATCACTGCAAGTCCGTAGTTGAGGAAAACAAGCTTTTCGAGAAGGGCATCGATAAGGAAGAAGAGCTGTCGAAGCCCCAGCAATGCAAAAGCATTGCATGCAAAGACCAAATACTCCTCTTGAGTGAGGCCAAGGATCGCAGGAATCGAGTCGAGCGCAAACATCAGATCCGCGGATCCAAGCGCCAGAACGACAAGGAACAAGGGGGTGATGGATGTGTGACGATTATGGCGATAGAAGAAGCGGTCTCCGATGTATCCATCAGTCACAGGAAGAATGCGTCGAACGAAGCGGACAAAAGCATTCTCTTGAATTTCCCCAACTTCTTCCTCTTCACCGGAAGCGCCTTCGCGGGCCTGTGAATATGCCGTCCACAGCAGCCATGCACCGAAGAAGAAGAACATCCAGGTAAATCGATTGACCAGGGTGACACCGACGATGATGAAAAATGCCCTAAAAATCAGTGCAAGAATGATTCCTGCAAGGAGTGCTTTCTGCTGAAACTCCCTTGGCACCTTGAAGGACGCCATAATGATGACGAAGACGAAAAGGTTGTCCAGCGAAAGTGACCACTCCATCATGTAGCCGCTATAGAACTGGATGGCGTAGGTTGCCCCGTAGATCGCCCAAATCGCTAGGCCAAACATGACCGCAAGAGCAACGTAGCCCAATGTCCACGCTGTTGCTTCTTTCATTGAAGGCGCATGGGGTTTACGGACGTGTCCAATGATGTCAGTGGAAATTAGGGCGATAACAGCGACGGCCAAGCCGATCCAGCCGAGGATATGTACGTCCACGAATGACCTTTCAGGCAGAGACTTGAGGTCTCTTCCCACCCAAAATTGGGCAGCAACACCGGGTACCTAGGAGATACCGCGTTGACGATGGTGCTCTTTTTGGGATTACTCCCCTCGCGACTAGCGTAACAAACGATTCCGCTCACATTCTCTGTCAGATCACAACTCGTTAAGAGCTTCACACGCAAGTGCTTTAGACTCAACAGAGTGAGTGTTCAAAATCGTGCAGCCCAAGTGTCCCGACTGCGTCGCCTAAAGGAGACCCTTTTCGGGTCAACCCAGGCACCTTTTGAACTGCCAGTCGTCCAAGCCTGTGCTTTTGATACAACAAAACTCGCACACACTGCCGGCGTTTCCAGACTTGCTGAATTGGGACGGCGTGAGGTTCGTGAACTCACACCACAGACACTGTCAACAACCGATGATTTTTACTCTGAAGTACGTGATGCTTTAGAGCACCGCGCTTTGATCTGGTTGATTGGGCCTATTGACACTGAGCAACTGAAGGAACTCGCAGGTCCGCTATTCGATCTCTTCGTCAACGTCGGTGCGCAGCACTCTGAGACGCAGACTGTCTTCGGACTACGGGTCAGTAACGTTGTTCATCAGCTACTCCCCGATGCAAGCTTCAGGGCGGCATTAGAAGGCATGAATGCAACACGAACCCCACACAGCCTCGCCCATCAAATTGAGGCAGCGGGGGTAAAGGTTTTTAAACGTTCCCTGATCACACGAATTCTCAAAGACCCACGTTTCTGGGTGTACGCAGTGGTCTTCGTGTACTCATCACTTCGGGCACTTCCAGTCGTTTTTGTCCCGCAATTCCACGGCTCTGTGGTGGTCTTGTGGGGAATCGATGTGCTGACCGCAATCCCCTACACCTGGGGAATTCTCGCGATGCTGACAGCATCGAGGCCATTGGAACGTTACAGCGGCGCAATTGTCGCATTGACAACCTTCATGGCACCCTACGTTTATTTCTGGGTACACGGACGCGGATACCCCGGCTCGGTCATTATCATCGTGGGCCTCATGATTGCGGCATCTCTTGCCACCGAGGTTTGGCGCGGGATTCAGAACACGCGCCTTGTCAAGCGTTACTCTGCGTCACGAAATTCTTGAGGAATTCCCTGAATCGAACGCACAGCGCTCACGACAAGAATCCAGATCCCCGCAACCCACCAAATACCCGTGAGGATAAATGGGCGCAGGGGTGCGTATGCGACAAGCACAGCCGTTGCCGCAACCCATACCAGTGCCGCGACGATGTTAAGCACACGCAAACGACCGACCCTGAAGGGGTGGACAAAAGCAATCGGGGCAACCGTAAGGATTGCCAAAATTACGGTCGCAATGAAGTTAAAAAGAGCGCCGGTTTGGAAAATCCACATAATTGCAGCAACCACATTCCATGCCGCGGGAAAACCCATGAAGTAGTGGTCTGGTGTCTTCAATGAGACATTGCAATAACAAAACATTGAGGAGAGGCAGACAATTAAGGCAGCAGCGATGCCTAGCCCGCGGGATCCAAACGGGAGATAGAAGACCATGAACAGCGCCGGAATGAAGGTCCAGGTCAGGTAGTCGACAATATTGTCCAAAGTCGCTCCGTCAAAACCGGGAGCGTATTCAGTGACGCGAACAGCACGCGCAAAACTCCCGTCAACTGCATCAACAAGAAGCGCGATTCCCAACCACATCCACATCTGGCGGATATGTCCCTCGTAAAGAGCAATTGTCGCCAAAGACGCCCACAGCACACCGGTGAGTGTGAAGAGGTGCGCAGACCAAGCAAGTGCGCGTTTGGCAAAAGGAACGGGACGCGCTTGCGTATGCGCCATCGTAGACACAGTCGACTCCCAGAATTGAGAACTTAGAACACTACTATCTTAGTGCCTTTACTCAAAGGCACTAACCAATTTCCACAAAGATTAGTTTGCAGCTTTCATTGCACGAAGCTCTTTCTTAAGTTCAGCGAGCTCATCACGTAGGCGAGCAGCAAGCTCAAACTGGAGGTTCTCTGCGGCTTCCATCATTCGAGAACTCAACTCGGCAATAAGATCCTCAAGGTCATTTTGTGCCATGTTGGCAAGTTCTTCTCGGCTCCTCGGCACATCCTCAATAGCCTCCGAGGCCATCGCATCTGCGCGGATATCTGTAGCCGGCCGCTCGCGACGGTATCCGCCTTCGAGGAGCTGCGCAGTATCAACCTCTTCGCGAGCCAGCATGTCGGTGACGTCTGCGATCTTCTTTCGCAGTGGTTTGGGATCAATCCCGTGCTCACGGTTATAGGTCAGCTGGATCTCACGGCGTCGCTCGGTTTCGTCTATTGCTGCGCGCATCGAGTCAGTGATGTTATCGGCGTACATATGCACTTCACCCGAAACATTACGTGCGGCTCGTCCAATAGTCTGAATGAGCGATCGGGTTGAGCGTAGGAATCCTTCTTTATCGGCATCCAAAATTGACACGAGTGAGACTTCGGGCAGGTCCAACCCCTCACGAAGCAAATTAATACCTACCAAAACATCAAAGACTCCCAGGCGAAGTTCACGAAGTAATTCAACACGCCTTAATGTGTCGACATCAGAGTGCAGGTATTCGACCTTCACTACCCTCTCCCCCAAGTAGGTAGTCAGATCTTCAGCCATCTTCTTGGTGAGAGTTGTGACCAAAACACGCTCGTCACGCTGGGTGCGCTCTTGGATCTGCTCGAGCAAGTCATCAACCTGACCTTGAGTCGGTTTAACAATAACTTTGGGATCCACAAGGCCAGTCGGACGAATGATCTGTTCGACTACACCATCAGAACGCTCCAGTTCATACTGCCCGGGAGTTGCCGAAAGATAGACGGTCTGACCAATACGCTGCGTAAACTCATCCCATTTCAGCGGACGATTATCCATCGCCGAAGGGAGGCGGAAACCATAATCCACCAAAGTGCGCTTTCGAGACATGTCACCCTCGAACATTGCCCCAATTTGCGGAACCGTCACGTGGGATTCATCGATCACCAGAACAAAATCATCTGGGAAATAATCGAGCAAAGTATTCGGAGGTGTGCCCGGGCCACGTCCATCAATATGACGCGAATAGTTCTCGACTCCCGCACACGTGCCTATTTCCTTGAGCATTTCGAGGTCGTAGGTCGTTCGCATCCGAAGACGCTGAGCCTCAAGCAGTTTTCCTTGGGATTCAAACCACTCAAGGCGTTCTTCGAGTTCTTTCTCGATGGAAGCGATCGCACGTTTCATTCGTTCCTCGCCGGCAACATAGTGCGATGCCGGGAAAAGGTAGACATGATCAACTTCCTGGATCACATTCCCCGTCACGGGATGGAGTACTGCCAAGGAATCGATTTCATCGCCGAACATTTCAATCCGGATTGCCAGTTCCTCGTACACCGGAATGATCTCGATCGTGTCTCCACGAACCCTAAAGGTTCCGCGGGTAAATCCGATATCGTTCCGCGTGTACTGCATACCGATGAAGGCGCGGAGGAGATCATCGCGCTCAATGCACATTCCGCGGCTCAGCTCGATCATCCGTGCAACATACTCTTGAGGCGTACCCAAACCATAGATACATGAAACAGAGGAAACAACGACCGTATCTCGACGCGTTAATAGTGAGTTTGTTGCGCTATGGCGCAGTCTCTCAACTTCATCGTTAATCGATGAATCCTTCTCAATAAAGGTATCGGTTTGAGGGACGTAGGCTTCGGGCTGGTAGTAGTCGTAATAGGAAACGAAGTATTCAACTGCATTATTGGGCAGCAGCTGACGAAACTCCGCTGCTAGCTGCGCTGCCAAAGTTTTATTGGGCTCAAGCACCAAGGCTGGACGTTGAACTTCTTCGATCAGCCAAGCAGTCGTTGCGCTCTTACCGGTTCCTGTCGCACCGAGAAGAACAATGTCTTGTTCACCCGCGCGCAGGCGTTCTGCAAGCTCATGAATCGCCTTCGGCTGATCACCGGATGGCGTGTATTCAGAAATAACCTCGAAGGGGTGTTCCGCACGAATAATAGGACTTTGGCTCACACCTAAACGCTACGTCATTTCAAAGACGAACGCGCCGTGAACGCGTACCTGAGTAGATGTCAGTGGCTCATATTCCTGAGCTCGTACACCTTTCGGGTACACGTCCACGGCGCTAATCGCAGTGAAACGCTTGATGTCAAACGGATCTAGTGATTATTCCTTCACACGACGCTGGGAGGCAATCATTGCGACACCGCCAACAGCAAGTGCTCCGGCGAGAATCAATGACCAGAATGAGCCACCTGTTTGTGCCAAGGCACGAACAATCGCGGGCTTTTGCACGGTTGTCTGTGCGGTCGATGCGGCAGGTGCAGCATCTCCGACAGTCAGAGTATTACCGACGCTCTCAGCTTCTGGGGCACGATCACGTACCTGGTCCTGCGGATCCTCAGAGATCTGAGACGAGGAATCACTTGGAACCGCAGACTCCGTAGTGCTAGGCGAAGTCGAAACATCGTTATTCGGAATTGAGACAGCACTGTTTGTCTCCGTTGCTACCGGGCTTGGTTCAGTCTCAATCGAGCGACGGACTCGCCTGCGGGAATTCGCATTTGAGTCGGCAGTCGGCTTGGGTGCCTCGGTTGTCGCGGGCGGAGCCACAGGCTGAGGTGCAACAACATTTGTGTTCGGTACTGGAGTTGTTACAACAGGATCCGGGGTGCTTGCAGTCGGTACAACTGGCTGAGGTACGACAACAGTCGGTTGTGCCGTCGGCGCTACGGGAGCTTCGGTAGTGGCGCTAGGAACGACCGGTTTTGGCGCAACAACAGGAGCTTCCGGTGTCGGGGTGACAGGGGTCTGACTTGTCGCACTAGGAGTAACCGGAGACGGAGCCTGAGTAGTTGCCTCCGGAGTCGGTGTCGTCACTTCAGGTGCACTTGTCGTAGGAGTCGGTTCAGGAACAGTGCTCGTTGCCGGTCCCTTCTTCCATACACGCACGTAATCGACGAGCATGTCAGAACCATTTCCCTTGTACGCATCGATGTACTTGGTTGCATCCGTATAGGTTGTATCGCCCTTGTCGGAGGCAAGGAACGTTCCGCCAACCATCTGGTTAAGGCGCAAGATCATGCCGTTAGCGTCATTCACGAAGGGATTGCTCCCCTTCACCTTGTCATAAGTAACGGTATGCGCCTTACGTCCGTCCAGGTAGAAGGTGATTGCACGACCGTTTTTCTCAACACCATATGTATGGAACTGGCTCTGCGATGAGCCATCACCGCCCAGCTGTCCCTGATGCTGTTCGGTCTTCTGTGGGTTACCAACGCGAGGTGTATGGACGTTCGCTTGGAGGTAGTGCGGATCCCAACCCTTTGCTTCAACGACATCAATTTCGCCGTGTGCGGGGAAGCTAATTGGATCTGTGCCCGTCATCCAAAATGCGGGCCATGATGCGACTGCTGTGGGAAGCTTGATTCGGGCTTCAGCGTAGAAGTCGCCGTAGGCCGCCCACTTCACTCCCTTGTTATCGCGAGTTTGGACCATCGCAGAGGTAAATGGAGCCTTATAAGAATCAGTCTTCCCGTTAGTGGTGCGCTTACATTCGCGGTCAACGGTGACCATGGAATGCGTGTTACGATCCCACTTCTGCGTCTTTGGTTCATAACGCGCGGTCAGGTGAAGAACACCACCTGAAACGCTGACATTTTCCTTGGCGTCAGAGTATTGGGCTTGAGAGTGAGCATTGGGATCGAAGCAACCGAGGGCCAAACCCCATTTAGAGGTGTCCAGCTCACTACCATTGAACTCGTCCTGGAAGGTCAAGGTGTTGTATCCCAATGCGCGCACTTCATCAGGTCCGGGCACTTCATCGCCAGCCCACGCAAGCGAGAGACCGCCCAATGTCATTCCTGCACCAAGAGTCAGTGCACCAAGAGTGCGCACTGCCCTACTTCCAACAAAAGTACGCTTCGTCTTCAACAGCGCCATTTATCCTCATCTCTGCGGTAAATGTCGGCTGGTCTGTTCGCTATCCGATGCAGAAGCTCTTCGTTGCCCCCACGAGGAAGTCGGCTATCTCTGCCGCAAGCGGCTTTCACAATATCCGACTTCAAGCGTCCCAGTCGCAACCGGTCTAGTTTCTCGTTCACATCAATGTTTACGTATCAAACTGGTTGTTTCTGGGTGTTTTCCGGGTGATTAATTGAGCGTTACCCGTTGAATTCATGTGAAAGCTGAAGAAATACTGAAGAAGTTTGAACAACTAGTGCACACGTGTCAACCAGGACGAATAGAGTTGGTTGGAGACATCGACAAGATCTTCTTGATTCCCATGGTTCTCAACCCAGATACTTGCCAACTTCCTGCGCTCGCTATCCGAAATTTGCGAATGTATGCGAGCTCGGGCATCTTCTTCGCTCAGACCTCGAGAAATTAGCCGGCGAACGCGCACTTCCTCTGGCGCACTGACCATAATCACCACATCAAAGAGTGATGCATCCTCATAGGTCGTCAAAAGAGGAACATCATACAGCGCGCAACTTCCCTGGGGGGCAGATTTGAGTCGTTCCCAAGCAAGAGCCGAGATCGCAGGGTGCGTGAGCGAGTTCAACAACAAAGTCGATTCTGGTGAAGAAAAGGCTCTCTGCGCGAGAAGGTAGCGATCCAGTGAGCGATCTGGCAGCTTAAGGTCGGTTCCAAAGTTAGCCAGCACGGCCTCGTACACGGGATGGGAAGGCGAAAGAACTTCGCGAGCCAGTTGGTCTGCATCGACGACATAGACGCCGAGGCCGCGCAACACGTGAGCAATCGTGGACTTTCCCGCACCGATTCCTCCGCTGAGAGCCAGAAAAAGCGACGGTCCTTGAGTGCGCGCCTGCGGTATCGGGCGAAGAAGATAAGCGCTCGCGCCTCCGGATTGAATGACAGTCTTCACATCTGAAGACTAGAACAGTGAACACAGCTTGGCACAACAGGCATGAAGTGAAAGAATCGCGATAGAAATAATTACTTCTACGGCTAGAAGCAGAATAGTGACTCAAACAGCAACAACGCAGACGAAGCGTCCTCAAGGAATGGGACTACTGATCGCCACCTCCCTCACCTTGTTCTCAATGTTTTTTGGTGCGGGAAACTTGATCTTCCCGCCCATCATGGGCGCCAATTCCGGATCGAACTTTAACCCAGCAATGATCGGTTTCCTGATCGGCGGTGTAGCTCTGCCTGTCATTGCGATTATCGCAATCGCATTATCGGGAACTGATCTACGGGACCTTTCTGGACGAGGTGGAAAGGCATTCGGAATCACTTTTTCGTGCATGGTCTACCTGTCGATCGGCGCCTTTTACGCACTTCCACGTACGGGGGCTGTTTCCTTCTCGACTGCTGTTGCACCGATCATTCATTCGACCTCATTTATGAGCTCGATGATTTTTAACGCGTTCTTTTTCGGACTTGCACTTTTCCTTTCCTGGAATCCTCGTCAGATCGTCAATCACCTCGGCAAGATCCTGACGCCTGTCCTTCTGGTTCTCCTTGTTCTTTTGGTTTTCCTCTCGCTGGCAAAACTTCCACCTTCTGAGGTTGCCCCCGTCGGACAGTACGTCCACGCGCCTTTAACTGCTGGCCTCCTTGACGGATATATGACCATGGATTCGATTGCTGCTCTGGCATTCGGAATTATCGTCGTCGCTTCATTTGATCAAGGAGAAGGGGGAATCAGCGGAGCAAAGCTCATCCGTCGAACCAGCGCGGCAGGCCTTATTGCGGGTATTTTGCTCGGTTTGGTCTATGTCGGTTTGGGTTTGATTGGACACGTGATTCCCGGCGGACAGAACTACACCGATGGAGCCACACTCCTTGCCGATGCCTCTCATATAACAATGGGTACAGCTGGGCAGCTCGTTTTTGGGCTCATTGTGCTTACCGCATGTATGACGACTGCCGTCGGATTACTCGCTGCAACTTCAGAGTTCTTCGAAAGATTGCTTCCAAAGATCACCTACAAAATGTGGCTCGTCGGCTTTACGATTATCTCCTTCGTGCTGGCATCCTTTGGACTCTCAACGGTTCTTAAGGTTGCGGTTCCAATCATTACCTTCCTCTACCCCATCGCTATTAGCATCGTCTTCATTACGATCCTGACCCATCCCCTTCACTACTCAATGCAGGTTCGCTGGACCTTCCGTCTTGGCGTGTGGGTTGCAAGCATCTGGTCACTTCTCACAACAGTGATTTCCTTTGGCACACTGGACTTCATTGCGCCTCTCATGGCTTGGAGTCCGGGGCAAGACCTTCAAATCGGTTGGATATTACCGACCGTTGTCGCAGCATTGATCGGCTTCATGATCGATCTGATCTTTTCGAAGCGAACCCACGTCTAGCATCCATTGCTAATGACGATGGCCCGTCTCGATCGAGGCGGGCCATCACACTTAACCTCAATGAGCTGAACCGATGCATTCCTAGGCCTGAGAGGCACACTCTGGATCCAAATAACTGCTCTATTCGATATTGACTCCGACCCATACCGTCGGCTGAACAACCATAAAAAACTGAGGCCCCGGTTTTCACCGGGGCCTCAGAACTGACTATGAGCGCTTAGGCGCTGTGATTCAGTTGTTGGTCAGCTTCTCACGAAGTGCTGCAAGTGCCTCGTCGGAGGCGAGGGTGCCTTCGGAGTCGACCGGGGTCGAGTACGAAGCCTGCTCTTCGACTGCGGGAGCTGCTTCGGCGTCCTCTTCAAGGGCCTTTGCAACCTGAGCCTTGTGGGCTTCCCAGCGAGCCTGAGCCTGTGCGTACTGAGCTTCCCAAGCCTCGCGCTGAGCCTCGTAGCCTTCCATCCATTCCTGGGTTTCGGGATCGAAGCCTTCGGGGTACTTGTAGTTGCCCTCTTCGTCGTACTCAGCGGCCATGCCGTAGAGCGAAGGATCGAACTCTTCAGAGTTGGGATCAACGCGCTCGTTGGCCTGCTTCAGCGACAGGGAGATACGACGACGCTCGAGGTCGATGTCGATGACCTTGACGAAGACCTCGTCGCCAACCTTGACGACCTGCTCGGGCAGCTCGACGTGACGCTGAGCAAGTTCGGAGATGTGAACCAGACCTTCAATTCCATCTTCAACACGCACGAATGCGCCGAAGGGAACGAGCTTGGTGACCTTGCCGGGCACGACCTGGCCGATGGCGTGGGTGCGTGCGAAGGTCTGCCACGGATCTTCCTGGGTAGCCTTCAGCGACAGCGACACGCGCTCGCGGTCCATGTCGACATCCAGCACCTCGACGGTGACTTCCTGGCCGACCTCGACGACCTCTGAGGGGTGGTCGATGTGCTTCCAAGACAGCTCGGAGACGTGGACCAAGCCGTCGACCCCACCGAGGTCAACGAAGGCGCCGAAGTTAACGATGGAGGACACAACACCGCTGCGAACCTGACCCTTCTGCAGGGTGTGCAGGAAGTTGGTGCGAACCTCAGACTGGGTCTGCTCAAGCCATGCGCGGCGGGACAGAACAACGTTGTTACGGTTCTTATCCAGCTCAATGATCTTGGCTTCGATCTCGCGGCCAATGTAAGGAGCAAGATCGCGAACGCGACGCATTTCAACGAGGGATGCGGGGAGGAAGCCACGCAGGCCGATGTCGAGGATCAGGCCGCCCTTGACGACCTCGATGA
>CALIZH010000297.1 GCA_938028585.1 uncultured Actinomyces sp.
TGCGCCGACCTCGTCGAGGGCGCTGAGCGTCTCCTCGACCGACGGGGTGGACAGCTCGGACAGGGCGTCCGCCATCGACTGGGTGGCGGGCTCCGAGGTGGCCGTGGGCTCGGTGGCAGCTTGCTCGGCGGCGGCGTGCTCGACGGCAGCCGTCACGTCGGCCAGGTCCTGGCCTTCCGAACCGTGCAGGTTTTCACGCGGGTCATTCGACATACCCCCATTGTTTCAGGATCGCGCCCCATGTGTCGCAGTGGCGCGCGGAAGTGGGTGGGGTGGGCTCGCCGAA
The DNA here is from genome assembly GCA_938028585.1 of uncultured Actinomyces sp. Lineage (GTDB taxonomy): Bacteria > Actinomycetota > Actinomycetes > Actinomycetales > Actinomycetaceae > Pauljensenia. The sequence continues at coordinate 287 of CALIZH010000297.1, forward strand.
AAGTCCTTGCGGATGTGGCTTGCATCTCTGGAATTGGAGATGTATGCTATGAAGCGACTGAATCTTAACAAGGACCGACATGTTAGCGGTTCTGAATGCTCACTGCTTTGCAGTAGGCCGGGTTTCTCAATTGAGGGCCCGGCATCTTTTCAAACGGACACAAATGTGTGTGCGTTGTGCCACTATGTGTGCATGAGTGATTATTCAGCAAATGTGCAGCGTCGTCGCTACCGCATCGGCATCGACGTTGGCCTCAAGTCCATTGGTTTCTGCGCGATCGAGGTCGACGAACGTGGAACTCCTATCAAGCTGCTCAACTCGACCGTCCATCTGCACGATGGTGGTGTTGAGCCTGGTGACGGGAAAGACCTTAGCCGCAAGAAAGTGTCGGGCATCGCCCGGCGAACTAGAAGGCGTAGGCGTTCGAATGAGAAGCGTCTAGCGGCTCTGGATTCATACTTGGTCCAGCAATTGGGGTGGCCGCTTCCTAACCTCGAAGAGTTCGATGACCCGCACGAACCCTGGCATGTGCGTGCGGAGCTGCTCGACTCCTACGTGTCAGACCCCGCGGAGCGCGCGGAAATGCTGGCAATCGCAGTCAGGCATATCGCGCGGCACCGCGGTTGGCGGAACTCTTATACATCGGTTGCATCGTTGGCTCGGGCAGCTTACCCGAGTAAAGCGCTCATTAAGGTGAACGAAAGGGTCTGCGAGGCCCTGGGGACGAAGATTGTCCCCGAGGCCACGCAGGGGCAGCTGGCCTCTGCCTACGTCGCAGATGAACGCTATGCCCTTCAGGCGCTGCGTGGCACGCAAGGTCTGTTCCGAGGCCGACAGTACCAGAGCGATACCTACCACGAACTCACTCAAATTCTTGAGCTCCAACACATTGATCGTGCTCAAATCAAGGAGCTGACAGAGATAGTCTTCCGAGTGACTCACCCCAGGAATGGGGTGCGACGAAACATGCGGGTTGGCCACGATCAGTTACCGGGGCAGGAATCGAAATGGCGGGCCGAAATTGCGCATCCGATGTTTCAGAAGTTCAGAATCGTTGCGGCATTAGCGAATCTGAGAGTTCGTTCTGATCGGCAGGAGCGGAAGTTGAGTGCCGATGAGCTTCGACGAGTCACACAATATGTTCTGGATAGCGCCCTCAAGGTCGAGGACGTTGAGTGGTTTGATATTGCAGAGCAACTCGGCATTGAACGGAGTTGTTTGACGGGCACCGCGAAACCGGTATTCGAAGGAGAGCCCGCTCTGCGTCGTCCGCCGACTGATAGCGTCAGCGTTATCATCATGTCGAGCAAGTTGACGAAATTGAAGCGCTGGTGGAAGTCTGCGAATGATGAGGATCGTGCGGACCTCGTAAAGTTCATGGCTAACTCGACCCTCGCAGAGGGAGAAGAGTTTGAAAACGATGAGGTTGATGGCTTCCTGGCTTCTCTCACAGATGATGACCTGGCAAAGCTAGAGGAGCTCGCATTGCCATCAGGCCGCGCCGCTTATTCCCTGGATAGCCTGCAGAGACTAACGGATCGCATGCTTGCTGATGGGTGCGACCTACACGAAGCGAGAAAGCGTGAGTTTGGGGTGAGTGACTCGTGGGCCCCGACACCTGACCCCATTGGGGCTCCTGTCGGTAATCCGGCCGTTGACCGCGTTATGAAAGAAGTAAATCGATGGCTGAAGATGACTGTCGATCGCTGGGGTGTTCCCGAGGTTGTGAATATCGAGCACACGCGTAGTGGCATGATGTCCGCCGAAAAAGCACGTGAATTAGACAACGCCAATACCAATAGGCAGCGTCGGATTGAAGCGTTGGCTCGGGAATTAGGTACGCAGGCGTGCACAGGTGGCAAGTTGAACCAGGTAACAAAGATCAGGCTCTTAGCCCTACAGCGGCAGGGATGCCAGTGTTTGTACTGTGGAAATGAGATTAGCTTTGAAACTGCAGAGATGGACCACATCATTCCGCGTTCAGGCCTGGGATCAACCAATGACCGAAACAATCTTGTTGCTGTCTGTCGGGAATGTAATGAGAGTAAGAGCAATAAGCTGTTCTCGGAGTGGGCTAAATCAGGAGGTCGAGAAGATAAGGTTTCGATCGATGAGGTGATTGATAGGGTTTGGGCGTGGCATAACGATCTGGGTGTGAGCCCAAAACAGCATAAGAAGTTCCAAGCTGCCGTTGTTGCACGCCTGAAGTCTAAGAAGCCGGACCAAGAGTTCGATGCGCGGTCGATGGAATCGGTGGCGTGGATGGCGGTTGAGCTTGGCAAGCGCATCAGAGGATACTTCGCATCAGTCTACTCGGCAGATGAAGAGGTATCGGTTCCTTCAGTTGGGCTGTATCGAGGCCGCATTACTGCGGCAGCTCGGGTCGTTTCTGGATTTGAGGGCTGCGTACGCCTTACTGGTGGCAATGGTAAGACGCGTCTAGACCGTAGGCACCATGCAATGGATGCTCTTGTCATTGCACTACTAGATGATCGTGTCGCACAATTGCTCGCTCTGCGTGAAAACTTGCGTTTTACGCAGCTGCTTACTAGTGGGGCGGATGAGTGGAGATCGTATCTGCATTCTCATCCGTCGGAAAATGCTCTGATGTATGACTGGTCTCAGCATATGCAAGTTGCGGCGAAGAAGTTTAATGACGCGCTCGAGAGTGGCATGGTGCGGTTCACCATGAATCAGCGTTTACGCCTTGGATCGAGCAGAGCGCACATGGACAGTGTTACCTCTTTTGAGCATGCGTATCTTGATCGCGATAGTGATCGAAAGCCGAAGGTTGATAAGAATGGAGTTCGAAAAGTCAAAGAACATGGAGAGTTCCGTCTCTTGTCCGATCCGCTTCCTGTGGAACTCATCGATCGGGCGGAGACGCCCGCTCTGTGGGCAGCCCTCGTGAAGGATGAACAGTTCGACCCGCAGAACGGGCTACCCGCGGACCCCAAACGGACAATCATGATCCACGGCAGAAGGATCGGCCCGATGGAGAGAATCCGTTTCTTTGGAGCGACTCCCGCTGGGAAATGGTCAGCTGCAATAGCGGTCCGTGGTGGTTATGTGTCGATTAGTAATACGATCCATCACGTCCGCATCTACAAGATTGCTGAAGAGCCGGCAAAGTATGCAATGCTGCGTGTCTACCAGGTTGATTTGCGGCATGCGCATGGAAAGGATCTTTTCTCGTTCTCAATTCCAGCAAGCTCAATCTCAATGCGTACGGCCGATAAAGCGGTTCGCGAATTCCTTCGCGACAGTACGAAAAAGCCGTACGCTTGGCTTGTCGCTGGTGATGAGTTAAGGGTAAATCCAAAGTTCTACGATGAAGGTAAAATTGGTGAATTCTTCAAAGAGAAAGGCTATGGTGATGTAGTCGAGTGGCGAGTCGTTGGATTTGAGGGTCCAACGAAACTTAACCTTCGTCCGTTGCGCATATCCGAGGAGGGATTCGATGATGCTACACCACAGGAGGTGCGCGATATTGCTGGAGATAGTGGATCGTGGCGGGTATCAATCGGTGCTTTGCTGGGACCAGGAGGAGTATCTGTCATTCGGCGCAATGCTCTAGGTGAAGAGCGTTGGAAGTCGAAAGATGACAGACTCCCATGTAGCAAGGTTTTTGAGTGACAATGGACGGCAGCTGGCGGATTATAGACCTCTCTACATTTGATGGAGAGCTGCGGTCATGTCGCGGCGGTATTGAAGTGTATTCGACCACTGGAGAAGTGCAACTTGTCCCAGTCGCTGATGTGGCCGTTGTTCTTATCGGACTGCAGGTGATGCTGAGCGCTTCGGTTCTGCACCGTCTGTGTGAGGCGGATGTTGCCGTTTTGTTTTGTGACTGGAGGGGAATCCCGGAGGGCGGCTGCTACTCCTGGTCAGATCACGGCCGCGTAGCGGCTCGCCACCGTGCTCAGGCAGAGGTGACTCTGCCTCGGAAGAAGAATGCATGGGCGCGCCTTGTTCGGGCGAAGATCGAGGGGCAGGCTTCGATGCTGGAGAACCTCAAGATTCGGGGCAGTGGTGAATTACTTGCTCTCGCGGATCAGGTTCGGTCGGGTGACCCCGGAAATGTGGAAGCACAGGCGGCTCGCCTTTACTGGTCCCGTGCCCTGGGCAAAGGCGTGGGGCGTCAACCTGCTGCCGGCCAACTGATCGGTGCGAACGCCTGCCTGGATTACGGATATTCCGTGCTTCGGGGGCATTTGATGCGTGCTGTTCTGGCGGCAGGTTTGGCGCCTGCACTCGGAGTCTTCCACCGAGGCCGAGGCAACGCCTTCGCCCTTGCCGATGATTTGATCGAGCCTTTTAGACCGGCGATTGATGAGGTTGCACTGCAGTTACCTCCGACCGCATCTCCTTCGGATCGCTCGGTAAAACAACTTCTCGTAGCGGCTGCTTCGCAGCGCTTCGATAAGGATGGGCACGGAATCCCCGCCGTGGCTGAGGCTCTCGCGCAGGCTTTCGGTCGCTACGTGGAGGGTGATATCGATCGTCTCAATGTGTTGTCGTGGCAGGGGCCGTCGGTAGTGAGTGTGGGGGAATGAAATGGCGGATGATCCGATGTGGTGTCTGGTGATGTTCGATCTCCCTGTAGAGACGAAGAAGCAGCGACGGGAGGCGACGAGATTCAGGCATGATTTGCTGGATTGGGGTTTCTCTATGGTCCAGTTCAGTGTGTACGTGAAGTATTGGCCTCTGGGTGGGCAGGATCATGCGACGTTGCGGGCGATTAAGAGTCGCTTGCCGAGTGGGGGCAAAGTCAAAGTCCTGGGGCTGACGGATCGGCAGTGGGCCAGTGGCCTGCATTTTGTGCGTGCGGAACGCAAGGATGACGGTCAGGCTCCCGAGCAGCTCATGATTTTCTGACGTGTTTTCATGAGAAAACGTTGCAATTTTGGGTAAAACCTATCCACCTCAAGTATATCAAGGGGATAGGTGACTGAATCCCAACGACCACACGCTGGGGGTCTACTCGTTGGCAAGTATATCAAGGGGATAGGTGACTGAATCCCAACACGTCAAGGCATGGGAGGCCACGAATCCCAAGTATATCAAGGGGATAGGTGACTGAATCCCAACGTTGCGGGCGAGGCTGGGCTTGTAAACGCAAGTATATCAAGGGGATAGGTGACTGAATCCCAACCGGCGAGCCTGTATCAGGGTAGCGACGGCAAGTATATCAAGGGGATAGGTGACTGAATCCCAACTTGAGAGCGCGCGGGCGGGAGGTGTTTCCAAGTATATCAAGGGGATAGGTGACTGAATCCCAACTGCACGACATGGCCAACAGTGAGCGGTGCAAGTATATCAAGGGGATAGGTGACTGAATCCCAACTTCCTTGAGTCCAATGGTGTGATGCGTACAAGTATATCAAGGGGATAGGTGACTGAATCCCAACCTTCTGACGATTGGAAGTGAGGGCAGGTCAAGTATATCAAGGGGATAGGTGACTGAATCCCAACATGTCCTCGATACGCACCGTGTCGCCGGCAAGTATATCAAGGGGATAGGTGACTGAATCCCAACTACACGCTTAACGAGCGCGGTTGGGACCCAAGTATATCAAGGGGATAGGTGACTGAATCCCAACGTAATCCCCTACGCCGCCACCGCTGGCCCAAGTATATCAAGGGGATAGGTGACTGAATCCCAACGATACAAGCGGCGCTAACTCGGCAGATGCAAGTATATCAAGGGGATAGGTGACTGAATCCCAACATCCTTGACGACAATGGCCAAACCCAGGCAAGTATATCAAGGGGATAGGTGACTGAATCCCAACGCCGCGTCGCCCTCTCGGAAAACGTAGGCAAGTATATCAAGGGGATAGGTGACTGAATCCCAACATGTCGAGGACACCTTGGCTGGTGCGGACAAGTATATCAAGGGGATAGGTGACTGAATCCCAACGTCGGCGTCTGTGGCGTCCCTGGTTGGTCAAGTATATCAAGGGGATAGGTGACTGAATCCCAACGCATTGCCCGCGATATTGAGGTGTGGGACAAGTATATCAAGGGGATAGGTGACTGAATCCCAACATGCTGTCCACGCTCTCCCGAGTGCGGACAAGTATATCAAGGGGATAGGTGACTGAATCCCAACCCATCAGACAGCTACCCAGTACGCATCACAAGTATATCAAGGGGATAGGTGACTGAATCCCAACGCTACTGCCCGGACTGCGGCGAGGTTCTCAAGTATATCAAGGGGATAGGTGACTGAATCCCAACATCCGCGTCCTGGAAGCTCAAGGGGAAGCAAGTATATCAAGGGGATAGGTGACTGAATCCCAATGAACGTGCGGGTTTTGCCAGTTGGATACCAAGTATATCAAGGGGATCGGCTATGGATTTACAGTTCTTCCCAGCGTAAGTGGGGATGGGCCCCGATTAGGGATCGGCAACCAACTCGAACATAGAAAAAGCTCCTGAACATAGTTCAGGAGCAAGGGGGCGAGAGGACTTCTTGGTACATGGGGTCTTTACAGCCTGAAGCTGAAGGCAGTCCCGCACCCGAAGTTGCCGAAGCGACTTCCTTTGAACGCGCTGTTACCAGACGTCCTACCGTATCCTCTCGCTGCGTCGATACTAGTCTCAAGGT
>CALIZH010000298.1 GCA_938028585.1 uncultured Actinomyces sp.
ACCCCAACAGAAGCATTCAACGAACTCATTGCTACCACCCATTGACACCGCCGTCTGATGGTTGGGCGGCTGAGTCGATGTTGGCCTTATTGTCTGATGTGATATCTATTGATGTAAATTGCTTGCTTGCTATATCGCCAGGAGAGATTTCCTATGTATTCGCTAATCTTACTCCTGAAAAGCAGGAAGAATTAAGGCGGCTCTTTCGAGGTTCTTTTCCCGATAATGTTAATTCTAGGTTGGTCGATTGGCTGTCTGAGCTAGAGGGGGCTCTTCGCTTGTGTGATGATGGAGATCATATGACGAATGTGAGGAGGGGGTGGCTTATTTCGGATGTTGATGCGTTGATTCAGAGGTATCAAGAAGATTGACTTCGATTTTGGCCCATGTATCGGGCATTGTGTGTTTCGCTAGCGAATGTAATGCTCTGTTGCCTCATTTGCTCGCAGTATTGTTTGCTTCTGTTGTTTATCTCGGTTGAGAAAGCATATAATGCATGGTCCTGGTTATTTTCATTGGTTGTTTAGTCGAAGATGCTGGTTGGTGTAGTGTAATGTTGCCCCGTGATCGTCGTGTGACTTGATGGGGGCTGATGATGAAAATGTGCGGTGAGACAGGCACGTTGGTTGGTAACTAATTATTGGAAAGTGTATTATTCGCGTCCTCATGAGGGGCTGTCAGATATGGAATTTCGCTACGCAGGCACTGCCTCCTGAAGAACAATGATGATCGCCTGGCGATGGACAGACGTGAAGGAGCGTTGTAATGAGTGGCGTTGAGGATGCAGTGGTGGAATCCCCTAAGAAGACAGGTCGAGTGAAGTACTTCGTTGGCGTAGGCGTTCTTGCGCTCGTTGCTGTCATCGCCTGCGTCTATCTGTTTGTTGTTGCTCCGCATTACAGGGCTGTTAAGGCGTTCGAGGTGGCAGCTTCGCAGGTGCGGGAGAAAAACAATGCACTGCAAGCGGAGATTGATGCTGCTCAGCAGGCGCTCGATAAGGGAGACAAACCCCTTGATGTTGCGACGCAGGACGCGCTGACGGTTGCGGTGGCCGACGCGGGTCTTGCGCTCAGGGCGATTCCTGAAATGCCCTCGTCAACCTCCGACATTGAGGCTGCGACCGAGGCGCTAAATGAGCCGCTCGACTACTCCGCCACGTCCAAGACCCTCGCGGATGCTTCGCAGGCATTCGACAAGAGCGTTCGCCAGCTCGGCCAGGTGACGGCTTCTTCCCAGGATTTCGTGGTGTCGCGTCTGGGGAAGGTGCCGGGGGTGTCTGACATCGAGCCTGTCACCGAGGCTAATGATCCCAATAGACGGCTGAACAAGGCCGGTGGCTACACGGCCGCAGTTTACTTTCACTTCGGTGGTGTAGATGGCATTGAGGAGGTCAATTCGGCGCTCCCTTCGATTGAGATTGGAACCGATGGCGGTGGGTGCATTGAGGTCTATCGAACCGTCGAGGATGCCAATAAGAGAAATGACTACCTGGCTAGTTTTGATGGGCAGGGAGTGTTTGATACGGGGTCTCACAAAGTTTTGGGTACGGTCATCGTTCGTACCTCGCACTTCCTGACGGCCTCACAGCAAAGTGCCCTGACGGACGAGATTGAGGCTATTCTGACCGAACTCGACTAGCGGCCCGTGACCTGTGGTGAACTGACTAGGGACACTCCGTCCCTAGTCAGTTTTCTTGTCCTGGTCCTCCGTGGCCTCCGGGGTGCGTCTGCGCCAATAGGCGTAGTCGCTGTGGATGTACTTGTGTTCCCACACGGGATTGCGTGGGCCCCAATCGTACATTGGGCAGTCCGTGGTGACGTCGTCTGCCAGCTCGAGGATGACATCGACGAGCTCGAGCCTGTCAACGAACCTGTCGGGGATCGCATTGAAACCGATTCGTGCTCCGACGAGCGTTCCTGCGATTGCGGCCGTGTTGTTGGAGTCTCCGCCGTGGTTGGCGGCAAATGTCATCGCCCCCGCGATGTCGTTCTCGTGGCGTAGTGCGCAGAGGAGGCCGATCGCCAGGGCCTCATCGGCAACCCATCCCTTGCCGAGGGCGTGGATGGCGTCCAGGTCGCTCGAGGCTGAGGAAGCGAGCGACACTGCCGAGCGGATGGTCCGCGACAACTCGTACACGACCGTGCGGGAATCGGGGAAGGACTCGTCCAAAGCCTTCAGTGTCTTGTTGACGGCCTCGGCGATGGAGAGCTCCTGGTGAACGATGAGTGAGACGATGAGGGCTAGTGCCCCCGATGACATCCAGGCGACTTCGTTGCCGTGCGTGAGTGCCGCCGTGTTTGCTCCCAACTCGACAATGCGCTTGGGGTCGCGGAAGTAGGACAGGCCAATGGGAACGGCCCTCAGCAGGCATGCGGATCCTTTGGAATCATTGACGGGCTCTTCCATCGACCCGAACTTCTTGGTTGCGGCAACTTCCATGACGGTGGGAGAAAGAGCGCGCTGTGTGGACAAGGCAGGGTAGGCGCTGATCCATCCCACCCGACTTCGGGATGCACGTTCGGTTGTTTGCAACCTGTACCAGTCCAAGTAGAAAGCGTCGAAATAATGGTACACGGGGGCCATGATCCCGCGGAGCGCTCCTCGCGTGTGAGCGAAGAGGATCCCATTTGCGCTGAGCAGCATGAGTTGTGTGTCTGCGGTGATACGCGCGGTTCCGTTCTCGTCCAAGTCGTAGTCTGTGATCCCGCGCAGGCCGTAGCGTTCGACGATCGTGGCCTCTGACAACGCTTCGACCGGGTATCCCAGTGCGTCTCCTGCGGCGCAGCCGATCATTGCCCCTCGGATGCGATCTCGCTTGTCCATGAATGCCTCCTCGCGTGGGTTCGGACGGTGACCACGCTTAGCTTACCTGTCCGTATTTTGAAGAGCCTGTGGTCCGCGTACCCTTGAATCGTGAAGGTTCTCGTCGTTCCCATGGTCGCCCGCTCGC
>CALIZH010000299.1 GCA_938028585.1 uncultured Actinomyces sp.
AGGAGCGCGATTGGGACCAGTTCCACACGCCCGAAAACTTGGCGAAATCCATTTCGATCGAGGCCGCGGAACTCTTAGAGTGCTTCCAGTGGTCACCTGATGGGGATCCCCAGGCCGTCAAGGAAGAGCTCGCCGATGTCCTAACCTACTGCTACTTCCTTGCAATGAAGGTCGGGCTTGAGCCCGATCAGATCGTGTTGGAAAAGCTTGCCGTCACCGCCCAGAAGTATCCGGTTGAAAAGTCTCGTGGGAGCAGCGTGAAGTATGACCAGCTGGATTGATCCGGCTGACAACGGCGATTGACACCTGCACAAATCCGCGCAATACCAATAAGAAAACCGCAAAATACAGCAGGCAAAAATTACATCTACGTCATTCAGATGCATTAATCTGAGAATACGCAGCACGCCTTCGGGGAAATCCCCAAGAACGCAGTCGGTGATCAGCGATGTTCACCCGGCACCTATCCGCCACACAGAAGGGTATCTCCATGCACAGTGATCCCAATGCAGACCAGCTCGCATTTGACGTTGATGGCGCCCCAACGCCCGACGACAGCTCTACCCCTTCTGCATCGGCGGTCACTGAGCCTTCCGCTCCCCCATCTTCTTCAGCCAGCGCACTGGATATGCTCCTGGACGAGTATCGTGCGCGCGCGACAAGCGAGCGAGAGAAGGGCACGCTCTTCGAAGAACTCACCCGTCAATTCCTGCTCCATGACGCGCGTTTCGCTCACCAATTCAAAGAGGTCTATCTGTGGGGAGAATGGCCGGAGCGCCGCACCGGTGACACTGGCATCGACCTGATTGCTATCCCCAACCAGCAAGACTCCGGTCCTGTCGCGATTCAGTGCAAGTTCTACGCACCGGGCCATAAGGTCAGCAAAGCAGATATCGACACCTTCCTATCTGCTTCAGGCAAGGAACCTTTCGCTCGCCGCATCGTTGTCGACACTTCTGGCACCGACTGGGGCAAGAACGCCCAAGATGCGATCGAGGGCCAGCAGATCCCGGTTTCGCGCATCACGCTGGCGGATCTGCGTGATTCGGACATTGACTGGCGCACGTATTCGCTGGGTTCGATGCAGGCGCCGAAGACCCGTGAGCGCAAGGTTCCTCGAGATCACCAGGTACGTGCACGCAGTGCTGTGATGGAGGGATTCACCAAACATGACCGCGGAACCATGGTCATGGCTTGTGGCACCGGCAAGACCTTCACTGCGCTCACCATCGCTCGTGAGTTCATGGAGAAGGAGGGCGGTACCGCCCGGATACTCTTCGCGGTTCCCTCGCTTGCGCTCCTCAAACAGAC
>CALIZH010000300.1 GCA_938028585.1 uncultured Actinomyces sp.
ACATGGGCGTATTCACTCCTCAGTTTTCGTCAACTACGGAAACAATGGCAAGCGAATGAACAGCTGGGCGCTTGCGAATGGATACGATCCCTACAAGGAAGTATTTGCAGGAATTGAAGCCAACCAGACCGGTTTCCGCTCCAGTGGCGGGGTCGACCAAGGCTACACCTCGAAAGACAATCACTCTCCGCTGACTTCGATCGCTCTTTTTACTCCCTCGGATCACTACCAACGCGGTCTGGATGACAATATTCAGGAAATCACCGGCCGCAGCGATTCGGCTCGTCCTTTCATGCAGCAACAGCCCTATCAGTGGATGATTGCCCAGCGTGAGCGCATGTACTTCTCTGGAATGAAGCAGGACGTCACCCAGACCGGCTCAGCCAACGGGCAGCCCAATCCTGCCGTAGGTGTGAAGGGCAACGGATGGGTTGGAGTTGCAGACTTTGCCCCGGCTCGAAGCGTCATTCAGGGAAGCAATTTCTGGACGAATTTCTCGACCGGTAAAGGGATGCGTTTCTACACGAACGGTGCTGTGAGCAATACGTCGGAGTGGTCGGATATGGGAGCCCAATCCATCTTGCCCTCGTGGCAGTGGTGGATTACTGGCCAGGGCACTCCGACGCTGAAGGCTGACTTCGACTATGGAGAAGAACCCCGAGTTGATCTTCAGGGTAAAGAAGTGGCTCTTCCATATTCGCCAGTTGGCGCCTATCAGGGAGGAAACTCCCTTGTCCTCTACGGTCAAGCGCAGCAAGCGCAGACCATTCGCCTCTACAAGACGAACCTGAGCGTGAAGGACAACTCGACCGCTGAAGTTGTGTGGCGTGCAAAGGACGCGTCAACGAAGGCCCGCCTGGCACTGGTCTTTGCCGACAAGCCAGGGGAAGTTGTCACTCTCTCATTGGGTGCAGCTTCGACAGATGGATGGAAGGATTCGCTTGTTGATCTTTCTGACTTCCAGGGGCGAACAATTGCAACGATGGGTCTGCAGGTTGAAGGAAGCGGCGATGTTCAGGTGAATGTCGGCAAACTTGCTGTCAGCGATGAGTCCGCAACACCAGCGATCCCCGCTGGATTTACGCTCAACGAGCTGACCACCGATGGTGAGATGAACGTTTCTTGGCAGAAGGCAGACTTTGCCTCCGTCGATTCCTACATTCTCGAGGCCGTGGATGCCTCAGGCAATGTGCGTCATCTTGCTCAGGCCTATGGGGATTCGCGCTACGTCAAGAAGGTCGATCTTGAAGGCAGCTATATCCTCCGACTTCGAGCAGTGGGTAAGGATGGATCGATTTCGCAGCCTGCCGAACTGGTCGTCAATCGCTCTGCACTCCCCAGTGAATTGACCTATGCAACCGCGAAGGATGCAAACGGTAACTTCACCCAAGCAGCGACTTCGGGGCAGGTCGAACTGTCGTGGAAGGCGCCTACTTCTGGGACACCCAGTGGATACAAGGTTCGCCTGGAAACCTTGTACGCAGGAAATGACAACCCCTACCACGGATACGCCGAATACACGGTCGGTCCAGAAGATACTTCAGTATCTCTGCCCGCTCCTAAAGAAGGCCTGATGTTCCGAGCAACAGTTCAACCCTTGGGTGTCGATACCGGTGCGATTCCAGCTCTGGCACTGCGCGGACGCTACAACGATTCATACTCGCGACCAATGGGACGACAGGACTTTGTTGGACTAGACGGCGCGAAGTACAAGCTGGTTAACCCAACGACAAAGGATTGGCAGAAGATTAATGCGACGGGTGACCAAAGCTGGACTGCTACCCGCGGTAAGAACAACCGTTCCGACTGGGGTAACCGAGATGAGAACGGTCAGCTCAAGCGCACGCGTCCTCTGGGGACCCACGGTGCAACCTACTCGATTACCGACTACGCGGGTAACACCTCGGGACAAGTCGTTGTGAAGGCAAAAGACGGGGCGATGGGAATTGTCGACCGTGCGGCACCGGAACTGTGGGCCAGCCCGTGGAACGATCAAGAGATCACCTGGGGTGCGTCAATGAAGAATATCGTTGCAACTGCGCGCGATAACTTCTCGACAGTGACTTTGTCAGCCAAACTGGTGGATCCGGATGGTCCCGAAGGCAATTCTGTGGCAATTCCGACCAGGGGCGAGGGGCCAAAGGCCATGAATGACCCGATGCTTCTGCCCGATACCAATGAGCCGAGCGATGAGCCCAGTACTGAGCCCACCGCTGAGCCCACGCACGGTGCTCATGATGGTTGGGATGACGATGATGAGCCAATCTTCGATTGGGGAGCTCGCTCTGCGAACACGCGGAACAACCACTCAATGGACCGCGCAGCTCATGATGAAGGAGTGACCGCGTCTGGGCTCTCGCTTGATTTGGCCAGCGGAACTATTTCGGGAACTCCGACGTGGAGCGGGACTCGAGAACTGGTTCTCACTGCGACAGATGAATCGGGAAATGCTTCGACAATGAGCCTGATGCTGACGGTGAGTGGGGGAGCGGATACGCCGACTCCTGCGCCCACGACTGAGCCCTCTGTTGCGCCGACAGTAGCACCGACGGTTGAACCAACAGCTGCGCCGTCAACGCAGCCCAGTGCACAGCCCTCGACTGAACCAAGTGCTCAGCCCACCGCGGAGCCTTCGGCCCAGCCGCAGCCCTCCGAAGAACCCACGACTGCTCCTTCTGCGTCAGTGAGCCCCTCGGCCTCGCCCACCGCCGAGGCCACCGCTGAGCCCAGCGCTCAGCCCACTGCCCAGCCAAGCCAGCCCAGCGAGCAACCCACGACGCAACCTCAGCCTTCCGCCTCGGCCTCGTCCGATAGCGACCAGGGCAACGGCCAGGGCGGTACCCCGGGCAGCCAAACTGGAAACGATGGAAACACAGGGATTGGTATTGGGAATGTGCCGAATGATCCCCAGGGTAATGCCCCGGGAACAAACGGCCAGCAACCCGGCAAGGATCAGGCGAGCCAAGCTGGGAATGATCAGGGTAAGTCAGCGATGACGAACCCGAAGCACAGCGCGAGCAAGAAGGCGGGCTCGTCTCTCGCTGGCACCGGTGTCACTGTCGCGGTGATTGGTGCAATTGCACTGATCCTGGTGATGACCGGTGGGACTCTCACCGCCTTGCGTCGCAAGCGCGAGGAAAGGTGAGCGGCTCTTCTAAGTATTGAGAAGAGCTTTGTGCCCGGGAAGGAAACCGCATCCGCTGCATACGCGGTTTCCAACCCGGGCACAATCCTGTCTGGGACGCGATATCCCCGCGATATCCCCGCGTCCGTTTGTGCTGCCGTTGCAGCCCTGTTTGCGCCCCCTCCACACGAAGTCGTGAAATGACACAGCTTATGGCCTGTGGCTTTTGCCGACTTCGTGTGTCATTTGTGGGGGGAGGGCATGGGGGGAGAGGCGAGGCGTCACGCACGATCAAGCGAAAAGCTTGTCCAAGTCGGGTGCCCAGGGCTGACGGGGGAGTGCTCGCAGCGTCTCAGTGTCCATCGATTCAAGAAGCTGCGAGGCAGAATGAACCCCTTCAACCCCCATCGAGCGGCCTAAAACCTCAATGATCTGGGCAATCGTCACACCACGTTCTGCAAGTTCCTCGATGGTTACCGCACCATCGCGCTTAGCGAGCCGCGCGCCCGATTGCGCTAAAACCAGGGGGACGTGCGCGTAGGTAACCGTGGGATAGCCCAATAAACGCGCCAGAATTGCTTGTCCGGGCGATTGAGAAAGGAGGTCGTCACCGCGAACCACTTGGTCAACTCCCTGGAATGCATCATCAATGACGACCGCAAGGTTATATGCCGGTGCCCCATCAGAACGCTGGATGACAAAGTGGTCGACAGGACCCGTGTACTGGCCAAAATATTCGTCATGTACCGTCCACTCCGATACGGGAGCTTTCAAGCGCAGGGCAGGACGGCGTCCCTCGGCCGCGAATTCTTCGCGCTTTTGGGCGATCTCAGATGCGCTCAGGTGCAGGCACGTCCCGGGGTAATGGCCAGGCGGAACGTGCGGTGCGGATGCAGCTTCACGGATGTCTTTGCGCGAGCAGAAACATTCGAATGCATACCCGTTACGCAGCAGCGTTTTGACAGCTTCATCGTGGAACTTAGCGCGAGAAGACTGAATCAGAACCTCGCCATCCCAATCAATTCCCAGCGCCTTCAGTTCGTCAATTTGACGTTGCGCGGAGCCGGAACGCACCCGGTCGATATCTTCAATCCTCAAAACGAAACGTCGGCCGGTGAGCCGCGCCCACATCCACGCGAGCAACGCAGTACGGAGATTGCCCAAGTGGAGGTCGCCGCTGGGGGAGGGAGCGAAGCGTCCGGCGCCTTGCGCGTGCGCAGGGTGGCCTTCCCCGATTGTGATTTCCGAGGCCGAGTCCGCATGCGAAGAAGCCGAGTTTTCCGCTCCATCGTGTGCCTGAGATGTGAAGGTCGACGCAAATGCCATACCCCCAGACTAACCTTGGATGCATGGAGACACGAGCACATCTGAATGGTGATGAACAGGACGTCGGCGTATCGGTGCATCATCATCTGAGCTGGCTCACGCGTATCCCCTCGTGGTTGTGTGTTGCTTTCGGGGCCTTCCTTGGCACTG
>CALIZH010000301.1 GCA_938028585.1 uncultured Actinomyces sp.
CATCGTATCCCCAGATGGCGTGAGCGCCTTCCCAGAAGTACGCGTCAAGACCCCACTTGAGGGCATCGAGCGGGTTGTCCTGCGTCATGGAGGCGAGCTTGGCGAAGAGGACGGAGAACGAACGCTGCTGGGTCTTGAGCAAGACGGCGCTCATTGCGGCGAGGAAGGTCTTGCGGTCAGATCGCTTGTCAGCATCACTGATGGCGCCGAGGTGCTTCTTCAGGCCGGCGACGCGGGCGATGGAATTGAAGAAGGGGGCGTATTCGTCGATGACCACGGCCAGGGTGGGGTCAACGCCGAGTTCACGCACGAGGAGGGTTGAGGCGTCTGCCGTGAAGGTCGGGTATCCGCATCGCACATCGGCGAGGAGGTCTTCTTCGAGGGACGGGAGCTCGCCTCTGCGGTAGAGCACGTAGCGTGACTTGGTGTCTTCGGCGAAGATGCGGAGTTTGGTTTCGAAGAGGTTGGCGTTGATGGTAATCAGGGTGGCGTCGTCGAGCAGTTCTTGGACGGCGTCAAGGTCGTCGGCATATTCACCGTTGCGGTCCAACCACGTGACGATGCGGCCCTGCTCGAGCAGGGCGTTGAGTTCCTCTGCCAGCCGAGAGGCATCGATTCCGCTCACCAGTAACGCCTTTCCTTACTCTTCCTCGCAGTACCGTCGGCCACGCGGAAAACCTCCCTTTCTGCGAAAGCGTATCACGCGCCTGCCTGAGGGTACGAAGACAAATCCCCGACTTCGTCCGAAGAAATAACGGCCGAGAGGGAACTCAACTTGTTAAAGTCAAAAATGGAGATACTCTCCATATCTTTCCTAAGTGGATCCATAAGCCACTGCCACGGCCATGGATTAACAACACTGACAGCACCGGAAATAGCTCCTTCTATACCACTACACAGCGATTCTTCATACTCAAACGAGATCCCAAGAACGAGAGCAATTCTCTGGAGCCAGATCTCGAACAAACCACTATTTGGGGTCATCCGGCAGCGTTTAATGATCTTATCCAGATACTCCTCTTGAACAAGGCGTTCTTCCTTCTCCAGTAGTTGACTAAGAATACGAGCGCCGATCGGATAACAACGCGGGTTACGAACAACAACATCAACAACCTGAGCAATCAGCACGTCTCGTCGACCAGGAAAACGCTTTGCAGAGCCGAGAATGTTACTAACTATCTGCAATTCGCGCACGAGCGTTCCCGACTGTGGATGATCGCGAGAAAACCGACTAAGTGCAAGCAGCCTTTTATGTATAGACACTCGAGCATGACCGCGCATAAGCCACTCAATCTTGTCAACTTTGACAGAATCGAGGACCACATCATCAGAGATAGCTGTCTTCGGTGCCCCTAGCTTGAAATTTAAACCCGAAAGAACCTTCATTAGCACCAATAGAATTGAATGCACACCCTCGCGAGAAGTTGCGAATATACGATAGTCATCTCGATACCTCAGCACTTTATAGTCACAATCTGTGAGCTTGGTATTATTTTCCAGCTCTCGAGATAACAACAAATCCGCATAGCCGAGCACCATTTCAGCGATTAGATCCGAAAGCACGCTCCCCTGTGGAATACCTACGGTCTGCCGCGAGTGCATATCCTGGACACAGCTATCAACATAGTTACCTAGAAGATTGAGGCTTTTATCTCGCTTTGCCACATTTTTCTCATGGAGCGCCCAAGCAATACTATGCGTATAAATTGCTCCATAACAGTCCGAAATGTCGGTCTTACCCATAAATTGATACTCTATGGATAAAGAGATTGACCTTTGTTCAAAAGATTCCCACCAATTTAAGATAGAGCCTTTCTTGGCATGCGTAAAAACACCACGAGGAATACTACAGCACTCTATATTCGAAGACTGTCGAAACTCTGCAAATCTATCTCGAATCACCCCCCAGTTCTCTTCCTCAGTGAGCTTATATACAAGCAGCACGTATATCACCGGATTAATCAGCTCCATGGGCCGCCAACTTAACAATCCATCTTTATTCTCCAGAATCTGGTAGTTAATACCTTCAGGTAAGTTGCTTAGACCTGTCGCATCGTCACAATATTGACGAGCAACGCTTCCATGATTAGCGCCCTTATTTGATTCCTTTGAGCTACTGCCACAACTAGCATGACGATGCACACTAATTGCTGCCTGTTTCAGAATGTCATCAAAGTCAATATATTCGGGTAGATTAACCTTGCAATACGATTCGGACTGCATCAACAGACGACGAGCCTGCTCATGATCCAGATCAAGAATAGTGGGATTCGGCTTCGTGCTCATCACTCACTCCACCATACGTTGTTCTTTTCGGCCTCCTTGCGGGCCCACTTGAGATCCTTCTCGATCTCCTTTTTCATCGCAGCTGTGGCAGCGCCGATAGCCGGCTGCGGGAGGTCCTTCAGGTCCGAGCGCCAGCCGTAGGCGAGCTTGAGGCGATTGATGCGCACGCCGTCGTCCAGGTCCAGGTGGATGCGGCGCTGGGCGAGGGGCTGCAGGACCGAGTCGATGTAGCCCTGAACCTCCGCGATCGTCGCATCGATCTCCGCACGCCTCCTGTCGATGCGGGCACGCTCGCGATCGGCCTTCCTGTCGTCGCCCATCACGGCGTCACGCTCACGTCCGACAGCCTCCGATTCAGCCTTGAGTCGATCGACGAAGGGGGCCGCGTACTTGGTGAGCACCTGGCCGACCGTGTCTGGCGTGTAGCGGTGCAGGTAGATGAGCGCCCGGAACGTGCCCTTCGGGGACTCGAGAGACCAGTAGACCGGGCGGCTGCTGTAGTCCTTCTGGTGGTCGGCGGCGAAGGACTTCGCCATGTAGTCCTCGAGGGCCTGCTCGGGGTCGGCCGGGATCACCGGCGGGACAAATTCAGCGGTCGAGCTGCCAGGCTTGACGGCCAGGCAGCGGGTGAGGAACTCGATGTTGTCACCCAGGTCGGCGGCGCCGAAGACCACGCGCAGCACGGCTTTGACGCGGCGCGAGGCGTCGTCATCAAAAGCACCGCCGGTCACGGGAATGATGCCATCATCGTCGGGCTGGAGGCGCGGCTCGGCCACGCGGTCTCGGAACTCGTCGAGAGTCGAGGCCTGGTCGGCCAGCACCAGGCCGGGCACGTCGACGCTGTAGCGGCCCATCGTGACGCCAATGGCCCAAGAGATGAGTTCGCGAGCGCTGCGCTGGTAGTGCAGCCAGCGGTATTCCTCCTCGCTGCGCTCGGGTGCACCCTTCGTGGGAGCGAAGGCGAATCGCGGGTTGTAGGTGAGGGAGACGCGCGAGAGTGGAACGTCGACTTCCAGCTCGTCCGCGAGGCCGTAGACGTCGGCCCAGTAGCGGTTGTTCTCCGTCTCCAGGCGCTGGGCTTCGTCGGCGGTCTCACAGCTCCGGCGGTACCAGTCGTCGAAGGCGTTCTGGAGCAGCGAGTGCCCACCGCGCAGGTAGGGAGGCCGCGCGAAGTCCCACGAGGTCTCCCGCGCATCCCAGTCGGCCCGAGAGATCTCAATCAGCCGCTTGACAACCGCCGGATCGAAGGAGTCGGGTTCAATCCATGGCAATTCATCAACTTGGCCGGAGTTAACGTGAATTCCCGGAGAGATTGCATCCAGAATATGACGAATGACAGTCGAGTTAAGCGAGCCAAGTACCGCAGTCCGTTCGCTTTCCTTGGGAAATACTGCCTGTCCGACATGACTGAAGATTGATGATGAGTCATATTGCCGGAACGACGGTTCACCACTGGTCACATTCGACCAGGAAATACAGGGGCTGAAAATGTAGTCAGGATTACGGATAACCGAGCGTGGTCTAAAGTCCCAGAGTTCGCGTCCGTCGTCTTCCCAGTTGATGACGTAGTCCTGGTTGCCCCACCACTTGCGAAACTCTCCACCCTTGTTATGTGGGAACCAGCGGGCACCACTCGCCTTGGCATCCTCGCGGTCGCGGGCGCGCATGTAGGAGCGGTCAGCGCTCACCTCGAACCATTGGCGCAGGAAGCGCTCGTTGTCAGCGGTCGCAAGCCCCTGCTTCGCTGGTGCCGCATCTCCCAATGGAACACCCACTTCAAAAGCGTTGAGCATCTGGTAACTGGCCCAGTACACGATGGGTCTTCCGGGAATGAGGTTGAAGACGCTCTGTTTCGTCTCATAACGCCCATAGTCCGCATTCAAAAATAGTTGTCGAATAGCTTCAATGGAACGAACCTCGACATGTCGATCAAAAAGACGACGGAACACCGCTACATGATTATCCGGCGCAGCACGATTACAGAATGTGCAGCCGACAGAACCGAAATCAGATCCGAAGAGACCACGCCCAAAGTGTGCCATCGTTTCGAGGCACTGATGATCAAGAAGATCCACCCTAAATTTCTCAAATGACGACAGCGACATCCACCCGGGCAACACGATCATTCCCCATGCTCCCTGTTGAGCAGTGAGGTAACGTGCACGAAGCATAAATCCTGCGAGAAGATCATCCTTGGCAACAGAATAACTCTCAGACATATATCGTTTGAGAATATCTCCGTAATGCCTGGACCCCAAGTAAGGCGGGTTTGCAATCAGGGTCGTGTAGCGGCCGTCCTCGAGGATCTCGCACATGT
>CALIZH010000302.1 GCA_938028585.1 uncultured Actinomyces sp.
GGTGTTCGCATCTTCTCCACCTCATTGAGGGCCTCGTCTTCGGTGACGCAAGCGGCACTCTTCTTCACGCAATTTCCTCGGTCCCCTGGTGGCACAGGATTTGCGCACTGGGAGGAGCAGGCCTCGTCGGAGGAATTTCCTGGTATCTCTACGCGCGCGTCGGGGGTAAACCCGTCTCACTGCCCAAAGCGGTTAATGGCCAAAAGATGCCAATTCTTCTGACTTTCTGGCACTCAATTAATCAGATCATCATTGTCGGAATGGGCGCTTCCATCGGTCGCGAAGTCGCACCCCGCGAGATCAGCGCCTCCTTGGGCGCAAAGATCGCAGATTTTCTCTACCTGCCAGCTCAGCAGCGGCGCATTATTATCGGCTGTGCGGCCGGCGCTGGACTTGCTGCTGTCTATTCACTCCCTCTATCAGGAGCGGTTTTCGCACTTGAAATTCTTCTGATCGACGTCACCGCCAGCGCGGTCTGGCCCGCACTGATTATCAGCGGTGGAGCGGTCCTGGTCGCACACGGCTGGGTTCGAAGCGATCCTTTCTACACGCTTCCCGATGCCGCTCAGCTCCTTCCGACCGCATCGCTGACACTCTGGGCCGTTATCATCGGGCCGGTTCTTGGAATCATCGGAGTCCTTTTCAAGAGCGCTGTTGCAGCGTGCTCCGCTGCACGCCCTACCGGCTGGCGGCTACTTGCCTGGATGATCCCCACCTTCGCCCTCATCGGAGTGATCACTGTCTGGGTTCCATCAATCGCCGGAAACGGACAATCGACCGCTCAGCTTGCTTTTGATGGAGCTGTTTTAGGACAGGGAGGGCGCGAGGCCGCGGGAATCGGAATCGCTTTACTCGCGTCTCTTGCGATCGACGGATTCACCAAACTTATTGGCACGCTTGCCACCATTCGCTCTGGCGCATGGGGTGGAACTCTTACCCCCGGTCTTGCACTAGGTGCATCTAGCGGTGCGGTACTGGGGATCCTCTGGTCCTACATCTACCCCGGCGACACGACCGCGATCGTTTGCTTCGCCTTCATCGGCGCTGTGGTTGTTCTTGGAACATCCATGAGCGCACCGCTGACGGCGCTGTGCTTGGTTATTGAATTTACACACCGAGGCGCAACCTTGCTTGTGCCCACCGTCATCGCACTGGGACTTGGAGTTGGTGCGTCGCGCATGTGGAACAAATGGCGCGCGCACAGAAGCGCCTAAGCCTCGTCAGGGAAATTAACCCAACCCGCTAACCCACGACGGGCAAGCGCACCCAAAGTATCAACGGCACCGGCAGACGCATTACCCCAGGGAATATAGGTAAAGTCGCTGCCGCCGGCCTCGAGGAAAGCATCACGGTTAAGCTTTGCAATCTCATCAACGGTTTCCAAGCAATCCGTCATAAAGCCAGGGCAAATGACATCAAGACGCCGGGTTCCACTGCGGGCCAGCTCGGCAACGGTATCGATGGTCGCCGGACCCAACCATTTCGCGGGCCCAAAAACCGATTGGAAAGTCACCAATAGCTGATCTTCATCAAGATGTAAGCGAGCTCGGAGGGCATTCGCCGTCGCCATACACTCATGCTTGTAGGGGTCACCCGCATCGTGCATTTTCTGAGGGATGGAGTGGAAAGAAGCCAGGAACTTGTCGCCAGCTGCGAAATCTGGGCGACCCTGGCGTGCCCAATCTTCCTCAATGGCGTGGGCCAAGGCTTCAATGTATGCGGGTTCCGTAGGGAATGAACGGATTGTGCGCACTTCCATGTGATTGCGACGTTTCAGGATGTAGCGCGCTAAGGCGTCAGTAACTGTTCCCGCAGATGAAGCGGCATATTGCGGATAGGCGGGAAGAAGAAGGACTCGGCGATGCCCCTTCGCGAACACATCATCAAGGACGCTCTCAATAGACGGTTTTCCGTAGCGCATAGCGAGCGCAACTTTCGCTTGACCGCCAAGCAGCTTTGAAAGGGATTCGGCTTGGGCGATGGAATACGCCATGAGTGGAGAACCGTGCTCAGTCCAAATCGAGCGGTAGTTTGGGGCAACTCGAGAGGGGCGGAAAGGAAGAATCACACCTTCCAATACCGGCTTCCAGATCAGAGGATGAAGTTCGATCACTCGACGATCACTCAGGAATTCACGTAGGAAACGGCGAATATCACTGGGGCTGGCGGATTCGGGAGTACCGAGGTTAACCAGGAGCACTACGGGGATCTCAGCCGGGTTTTCTGACTTTTTGTCATCTTCTGTCAACACAATTCAGCCTAACATTCGGCAGGCGATCTGACTCTTGTAGCGCACGTTGCTGTGCGGGCAATCCCACATCACCTCTGTCACGAAACGTTTGCTTCTCACAAGTGGTAACCGCTAAAGTACTTCAGGTAGCTTTTCTCCACCTCAGCAGTGAAGTGCAGATAAGCCCGGCCGCCTTAGCTCAGTCGGCAGAGCGATTCACTCGTAATGAATAGGTCGTGGGTTCGATTCCCACAGGCGGCTCAGACAAGCCCGAAATATCAGCGAAAATCTCGTTGATATTTCGGGCTTTTGTGTTGAAACAGAAATGCCCGCGAGCGCGGGGCTCGCGGGCATTGAGCGTCCAAAAATCAGGACAGACGCGTCACGCGGTAGCGCCAGTCGACCGGACCGGTCTCGATGGTCTCGACGCGGTAGTGCGATTCACTTTCCTGCAGGTAATTGAACAGCGGGACAGGCTGATGCGGAGCAACGACAATCAGCGATGTACCAAGCGGCAGGTTATCCATCGCAGCAAAGAGCAGAGCATGGCGAACAGCCTTAGGCAGAGAATGAATAACAAGCTCGTCCTCACGAACGGCGGGATCCTGCGATACAACGTGCGCTGTTCCCTGGCCATGATCACCGCAACCGCAGCCCCCGTGAGCAGCTGCCTCAGCCTTTGGAGCTTCCTGAGCACCGTGTCCATGCCCGCCACAACCACAACCGCCGTGTGATTCACGGGCGGGGGCAGCCTCAGCCTTATGTCCGTGCCCACCGCAGCCACAGCCTCCGTGCGACTCGGGTGCAGATGCTGCAGGAGCAGCCTGTTCCTTCTTTCCGTGGCCGCCACAACCGCAACCGCAACCGCCCTCAGAGGGGGTGGTCGATACGTCAACCAGCTTGAATTGCTGTCCAGTTCCCGGCGCTGCTGCCTCGGGCAAAGTCTCTGCCATTTTGTCCTCTTCCTTGGAATAAAGCTGTAAACCAACGGGTACTCACAGGAACGCCCGCACACAAACCTTTATTTCAGTTTAAATCCTTGCTAAATAGAGTGCTGAGCGATCCCATTCACTCGGAACGGAGCGCAAACTCCACCTCAACCTCGACCGAGGCATTCAGCGGCAAGGCTGCAACACCCACAGCCGAACGCGCGTGCTGCGAGCCAAAAACCTCGCCCAGCAGTTCAGATGCTCCATTAACCACAGCAGCTTGTCCGTAGAAGTTCGGCAACGACGCGACAAAAGCAGTCACCTTAACTACCGAAGCCAAACGATCCACACCTCCCGCAACTGCAGCCGCAGCCGCCATCGCGTTCAACGCACAAATACGTGCGGCCTCGTATGCATCTTCGGGGTCCGCACCATCTTCACCGACCGCACCAATGCAGGCTAGCTCGCCATTTTCCAGGGGAAGCTGGCCGGAGGTGCGCACAACACCGCGATCCTCAATGGCTGGGACATAGGCGGCAACAGGCTTGGCAACCTCAGGAAGTTCAAGGCCGAGCTCAGCAAGTTTCTCCGAAGGCAGTGTCATTTTTTCCTCACGATTTCATCAGAACTGGGGGGCGTGGAATTTCCACACCCCCCAGCCTAGTCCCGCGCAGCACCTCTGGGTCATCACGCACACTTCGCGGGACAGCTTGTGTACGGGATTAACCCCGTGATCTGCTCATGCGGCAAGCGCCTGCTGAACCGTCGGCCTCATCGTGAAGAAACGATCAATCACCCGAGTCCACCGGTTTGTCTGCAAGTCCGGAGTCAGTAGAGCCATCGCAGTCGCATACTTCGAGATACGCGACGGCCGGATCCTATTTGCCCACAGCAATCGGTCAAGCTCAGATGGAGCCGCGCCTGATTTGGTCTCAATAATCGCAATGTG
>CALIZH010000303.1 GCA_938028585.1 uncultured Actinomyces sp.
GCCGAGCGGCTGGGCCCACACCCATATCCGCTGGTCTGTGGTCACTGCGCGATTCTCGGACGCGCTTGTCACTGTGAACAAGTAGTCATATGCTTGCAGCGGTCTCATAGTGTTCCGTGGAACACGTCATTTTCGGTCTTTGTACTCGTGGAGGTGCGCGTGGCTGACGTTGGCTTTGACTCTGATAACGGCTCCGTTAAGGACTTGAGCCCCGCTCCGCGAAAGGATGATGGATGGGACCCGCGTCAATGGTGAAGGCGACACGAATGCCTCGTAAGAGCAGACGCGTATGGGGCGCTTCTACTGCCACCCTCGTCATCGCCGCTGGTGTCACCACGCTCCCAGCCGTTCCAGCCCAGGCAGACAATACGATCACCGCGGCGGACCAGCCGTACTTCGGGTACTACCACCTGGATCAGGCCAGGGCGAAGGGGTATACCGGAAAGGGCGTAACCATAGCCATCGTCGATGGAGAGGCAGATGCTACTGTGCCCGAGCTTAATGGCGTGGATATTCACAACAAATCAACGTGTGAAGTTACCTCTTCCGCCTCCTCTAAGACCCATGGCACTGCAGTTGCTTCGATCTTGGTGTCATCTGTCTATGGAGTAGCTCCCGAGAGTTCACTTTTGACCTATCAGATCCCCGCCACTAGTAGGGGAGATTCTGCATCTCCGGCGTGTGCCGGTGCTCAAAATGGCCTTTCTAAAGTCAGCATCCCATGGGTTCTCAACCAAGCGATGAATGACGGCGCGCAAATCGTGAATTTCTCAGCCTGCAGCTCGCTTCAGGGGGACGAGCTGAAATGGACTGTTGCTCGGGCGATGACCAAGGGTGTGATCATCACAGCTGCCGCTGGAAATGAAGCAACGGACGAAAACTCAACGTCGCTCTCACAGTGGTCTGGAGTTGTCGGCGTCAGTGCTATCGGTATCGATGGCAACCGTCAGGACTATTCGTCGTGGGGGCAGGGGGTGTCAACAACTGCAGTTGGCGGTCCGGTCAAAATGCATGACTTTGCGACGAATCAGATTGTTGAGTCGTCGGGTACGTCATTTTCATCTCCCATTGTCGCCGGTGTCCTCGCACTCGCCCACCAGAAGTGGCCGAGCGCAACCTCGAACCAGCTGCTTCAGCTCCTCGTCAAGACGGGTCTGAACCCCGACCACACCTGGAATCAGTACACCGGCTACGGCGGCATCGATCCGGGGG
>CALIZH010000304.1 GCA_938028585.1 uncultured Actinomyces sp.
ACGGGTACGACAATGCCTCCGAGGTCGTCGAAGCGGCGCTCCGAGAGTGGGCGCGGGGGTACTAGGCGTCGGGTCGATGTGACCGCCTGAGATACCTGTGTGCTCCCCTAGGTATGGCGCGATGAATGACGGCTTTAAGTAGCCAGCTTCACAGGGATGCTATCAACGCTCAACTTTGGATTGATTCTCTCTGTCGCTTGTCAAGAATGGCCTGGATCTGGTGGAGTCTCGCAGCAAGACCAGAGGATTCAGCATAAACGTATGTGCCTCGGATGCCGCGAGTGAGAAGGACTTTGTAAATGTTGGCTACGTACTCGCGAAGCTGTTCTGGACTGGTGACCTCATTGGCAAGAGTATTATTGGCTTTTCCTCGGCGATCATGGTAGTTATCACGGTTAACCCGATAGTTGCCTTGGGAGTCAAGCTCGACGTCGGGGCCGATGATTACTCCGGCGTAGTTGAGGTCATATCCTTGGATTGTGTGAATTGATCCGACTTCCTGAAAAGCTGTAGCAGAATGGACCCAAGAATTAGTGGTTCTATTCCATCGCATACCCACACCATCGAGTTCAATATCGAATGGCGCTGCATCAGTCTTGTCGCCTTTGCTTAGCCAAGGCCATGCATATCCAGCAATTATACGTGAAAGACCGCACTTCTCTTCGCGTTCGGCCAAAACTGAGCGCATCTCTCCAAAATCTGTAAAGATACGAAAATCATATTCGCCGAAATCTGGTACGTCATCATCGGTGATTGGCCTGTCACCAAAGATGGCATCTATAAGCTTCTTGTATCTGTTAATCTCTGATACTTGCATACGCATCTGGCTGCTTAGAGGAAAATGCAGAGAAGCGCTCTTTGCTCGATTGATCGCTTCCTCCCAGTCTGATGAGTCAATGTCTGCGGGTCGTACGGCTTGTGTTTTGTCAAGTAGAAGGATCAGGTTCTTGGAACAGTCGCGTGCCCAATCAAGTTGCGTATGGTGATTTCCTTCGGGGTCGTCCATTCCGTAGAGCTGTTTGTTGTACTGTCTGTATTGATTGAGAAGGCTACCGTTGGCCTGTGCGGCAAAACGGTTGAGACGATGTGCCTCATCAATGATGAGAAGATCAAACTTTTTGCTACGATCCAAAACAATCTTGGGAATGTCGAACGGAGAGAGAATCATGCTTGCGTCAAGGCCTTCGACCGATCTGAAGACCTTCTTGATTGTGTCTCTAAGAGAAGCCTGGGGGATGACGAGTCCAATATTGAGGTGTCGTCGGTCAATAACTGATGGAAAGTCGAGGTTATCCTCAGCTAGAGGACCAGGTCCGTCGTCGATTGTATAGCCTGAGCCATAGTCAGCAATGAGCTTCATTAGGTAGACAGCGAGAATTGTTTTACCTGTTCCGGCACCACCTTCGATAATGAATTCAAGCAGGTCGCTATGATCATTTGCGATGCGGTCGATGATTCGCTCTGATATCGACGTTACGGTAGACTTTTGCTCTTCGTTAAGTTGTTTGAATGGTGAATACTTGTATAAGTCCGAGTTTTCAATATCAGACTTCGAGTGGCTAAATAGCTTGTGTGACCTTCGTAGATTATCAAAAATATCATCGAATAGCCTGCGATAGTGCTCACGCAGATAATAATCAGCATTAACAATGCCATTGTTGGCGTTTAGAACCTTGCGTTGCCCATCTCCGGTAAACAAGTTGATGAGGGTAGATTCAAGGTCAAGGCAAACTGATTTATTAAACTTTTCATGTAGGATGACATGTGTGACCTGCAGACCTTGCTTTTGTGTATTGTCAAGGTGCTGTCGCATTCTCTTATCGTAGTCAAGTGTTTCGCCTACGTAAACCTCTTTCGGTGAACTTAGGATGTAAACGACGGGCCAGTTGCTGAGACGACTGTCGGTTTTAACCAGTTCTTTGACGGAGTCTTCTTCGAATGGGCGGCAGGTAATGGTGTAGTTGTCATGCACTGACTTAGAGCTTGTCATACTTGGTGCTCCGTCCCTTGCTGAGAGCTATAGGGTACTTCTTTCTTGTTTTCAGGAGTTTCTGTTGTATAAGCTCATCGGGACTCTTGCCAAGTTTCATGGCTAGTAAGTGGCAGTATGTAAGTACGTCGGCGAGCTCAGCTTCGATGTCGGTATTGTCGTCAGGCTGTCCCCATTGGAAACACTCAAGCAGTTCGCCAGCCTCGATTGCGATTGATTTTGCGAGGTTTTCGGGGGAGTGGAACTGCTCCCAGGCGCGCTCGCGTACGAACGCTCGCAGTTCATTGTCGACATCGGTCATAGGGTGACTATACATCGATGTAAGTCCGTTCAGCTAAGTTCCGGGCTTGCGTTTTCCAGCTTTTTGCGTGTCAGGGTGTTGGGGTGGCACGTGGTTGAATGGCAAGTGCTCTGCGCGTGGCGGTTCTGCCACCGAGCCGCCCTCGTGGGACACTGGACGGACAGACGGGTCACCATCGAAAGGATGCGATGTGAAGCTGACTCACTTCGCCGCGACGAACTGGCGCAACTTCGCCTACATCGAGTTCGATGTCTCCGCGTGGCTCTTTATTGTTGGCCCCAATTCATCGGGGAAGACTAACCTCTTGGGAGCCTTGCGTTTTCTGGCGAATATTGCACGACGTGGACTCGTCAGCGCATCGGGGGACCTGGGAGGCCCTGATCGGTACTTCCACTCGGGTGCGGACTCAGCGTCATTTGCTGCGACGTTCGAGGATAACGGGAGGTCCGTTAGATTTACTCTGTCCCTTCAACAGATGCTGACAGATCACGAACCACTGAAGCGCGACAGTGCTGTCGTTTCAGCATCAGTGTTTCCAACGGCAGACCCGTTCACGTGTGAGCCTATCAACAGAGCGCTGAATGCCCACCACACACTTACGGTTGTTGACAACGGATAAGTAGACGAAGGCGAGTCCTTCTCCCGTAAGAGTGAGGACGTATCGTATACGGCACTTCGGCAGACCCTCGCAGGTATCCGTTACATCCACCCGAACCCCAAGAAGATGCTTGAGCGTGCGGACCGCTACGACCCTGATCATGGTACTGGCTTCTTTCAGTATGCAGGCCGATTCTCGGATCAGCAGCTGGAGGCGGCCTTTGATCGCATCCGACCGGTTATGGCCTCCGCTGTTCCGGAGGTTCCGAACCTGACCTACCAGCGGATGGGCTTGGGAACTGAGATCGTGGTGTACAGCGATATTCCTGAGCTTGGAGCACGTGGCATCTACTCGCATGAACAGTTCTCTGAGGGTACGTTACGCTTACTCGGCATGCTCTTCGAGCTGGCGACGCTACCGCCTTCTGCCAGCATCGTGCTCATCGAAGAACCGGAGACTTTCCTGCAATCGTCCGTCATTCGATCCTTGCCTTCGTTCTTGGCAGAGGTTGCGCTGAATCATGACGTGCAGATGGTCATCAGCACTCACTCGCCGGAACTGATCGACTCCGAGTTGGTGCTCCCCAGTCAGGTCCTGGTGCTGCACTCAGAAAATGGCGAGACGACAGGCGAGCTGCTCTCGCAGTCAAATGATCCGCGAATTTGTGCTGTTATCAGCGCGGGCTTTCCAAAGTCGGAGGGGATTGACGCGGTCGATGGGCGCACGATCCCGTTGGGAAACTGGTAGTGCGATGGGGGGTTACGTGTATGCCCGGGTCATCGTTGAGGGGGTGACAGACAAACCAGTCATCACTGAACTCATGCGCGCGGCTGGCTGGAGTGATACTCAGTTCAACGTGACAGCCGTCAATGGTAAGGGCGCGATTGACACGCGGATTCAGAAATACTGGGAGGCAGCACGGATCGTCCCGTATGTTATCTTCCGTGATGTTGACTGTGATGAGGGTTCGTGCCCCGTCGCTGTTCGTTCGGCTCTCTCCTCGAAAATGCCGGGCGAGTCAGATGGCTTGCTTATCCGAATTGTCGATCAGTGTATCGAGTCGTGGGTGTTAGCTGATCAGCAGGGAATCGCAGAGTTTTGCGCAGTGTCGCCTGCCAGCGTGAAGATTCCAAGTTCGCATCACAAAGCCTACCTTTTGCGGATGTTCCAAGAAGCGAGGCTTAACAACGCGGTTGAACGCGCTGGCCGAGAACTCGATTTTGGCCCTGCCTACGAGTTACATCTGCAAAATCTCATGACGCACTACTGGGCGGCGGAACGTGCCGCCATCCAGAGTGAATCACTGAGGCGTGCGTTGACACGCTTGGCTGAGCTGAGGGAACGTCTCGCGGATAAGTGATGCCAGTGCATGGTCGTGAGCTGATCAGTGGCCGAAGCCGGATGTTACCGTTACTTGTCGTCTCTAGAATCCTCGTTACTGGTTTCGCTGCTGGGGAGGGGTGCGCATTCCTGCTGGGCTGCGTCGAGTCCGAGGGAGTTGCGATCCAGGATGGAAGCCAGCTGGGCCAGGCTCCCGTCCTCGAGCAGGCGTGGGTTGCGTGCGAGCTGTTTGATGACGGTATCCAACATCTCCTGGGGATGTTCGGCGATCTGTTGCATCACCTCGTTGACGTCAGCTGCACCAACAATGTCTGACTGGGAGACGAGGCGTGCCTGCTCCATCGCGAAACGCTGGGCTGCAGCGGCTGCCACGAGGCGCGCCTGAGCTTCCGCGTTCGACATCTTCTGCCGCTTCGCCTCAATCTGGAGGGGCTCGGGGATCGCGTGACTGTCGCTCTGTTCGATTGCCTCGAAAGGTTTATCCGAGACGACAATGCCGTCGACGGTCTCATCGGCCGCAGACTCCTGGTCCCGTTTCTTCCCCCACGGCACGCGGACCTTCGATAGCGTGCCCTTGATGAATGGGAGTGCTGTCTCCTCCGTCCAGTTCTTGATTCGAGGCGCGGCATACGTGACGCCGGCTATCGCTACGGCACCGATCAGGAGAATTAGAGTTTCTGCAAGCTGATCGGCTGCATCGTCTCCGACCTCTGCGTCGTACTCATTGTCTGACTCCCAACGAGTCTCGCTCGACATAAACATCGGCGGATCATCATAGGGTGAGTAGGCGTAGTCATTGTCGTCGGAGTTGGGATCGGGGACGAAACGCGCGTGGCCGCGTAGGTTGCCGCCGTCGTCGAATAGATTCTGTGACCATCCACCGTCGGATCGGTTGCCTGGAGAGAGGGAATCGTCGTCCCAGTAATACGTGCCTCGTTGTTGTCCCATGGCGGTCCTATTGTGGGAATGATGTGATAGTCAGAATATAGTCCATAAATACTTGCTCGTAAACTATTGCATCGCATGCTCATGTTGTTGGAATATCGTTCCAAGTTTGAGTGTGAATCCGCACAGACGTGCACGTATGCGCCGTGTTGTCGAACGGATGTTCTTGGCTCGGTGCATGCGTATGCGGGTTGGTAAGGGTTCGATGTGGAAGGTGGGGGTTCGTGTGCACCACGCACCGAACTGGTCCGACAAATCAGCCCACAACCAGCCTCAACCTGCCCTGAAACCCCGCCCAGGCCTCGTCCGAAGCAGAGCCAAAAAGTGAACGCCACCACGAAAAATGGCTTAGGATGGTGGGCGCGCCGACGAACCCCAATGACGGGAAC
>CALIZH010000305.1 GCA_938028585.1 uncultured Actinomyces sp.
GGTCTTCTTGCCTCATTCGAAGTACCTGCTGTTTTCCAAGGCCATTAAGCGCAACATAGTCACCTGAGCCTGCGGTGAAACCTCGAGCAACACCCCAGTCCCAGATACGTGAACACTGGATCACCGCCTGGCGTTCAAGTTCATGAGTATTTGGGCCCGTGAAGCTAATCCCTAAAGGAATCTGTTTCCCCGCATCACTGATCAGCGTGACGCTGAGCGTCTGCACCTGTCGCGAACTAGCGGATAGACGACTAGCAGTTCGAGAATCATGTACGAAGAAACTGGTTCGAGAAGTCGGCCAAGGAAAGTGCTTCGTACTTAAAAAGCCACCGATTTCAAAACCATCACGGCTGACGAAGTTCTTCCGAGGTAGAAAATGGATACCTACGAAGGCAAATACGACAGTTGCGACAGTTGCCACGGTAAGAAGAAGCGATGACTCGCCTCGGAAAGCAGAGGTGACAAAAGCTGAAAACATCAAGACCGAGAATGCAAAAAACAATCCGGCCCACGCCCTAGAACCTTTTTCAATGACGATACGGTCAACTGTCGTTGGGATCGGGCAATCATCTTTACAGTCGATGTAGTAATCGGCGCCTTTAATGCGATACTTCATGGATTCAGATTTCGTTGGCACAACCTGACCAACAATTGATGGGAGGGTTTCTGTCGTGTACGAGACGCTCACACTACTTCCTATTTCCTATTTTTTCCTTTTCTAGTGTCAGTTCAACATCTACATGCTATACGGCTGTTTTTCTGACTTGTTGCGACCACAACGACAACCATGACAACCTCAATCAGTGGTTAATTCATACATTTCTACAGATCAAAGTTTCATAAAAGAAAATTTACATGCCAGATGTGAGACATCAGACGATAATCTGACGTTTAAACAACAGAATCGCAAGCAGATACAGATTCCAATCACCACACTCTTAGCCCCCCCCTAACAGTGAAAAGAACAGGATGAGCGATCGGCCACAGCTCTTCACATTTTTCTTGAACTATGCGCCAAAAAACCGGTACAGTAGACCGGTATATTGACAGCAGAACGCACTAAAGGAATCATCGATGGCATTCTTTTCCTTCACACGGCAGCCTCGCCGCCGCAGAGTCATTTTTACTGCGCTATTAAGTGCAGCAATTGCATGCGGCTTCCTCGGTGTTTCATCTACCCAACTTCGCGCACAAGCTGACAGCTCCGGCGGCGACCTCATCCTCCTGAAGGACGCAGCCCATGTTCAGATGAATGGTAACCAGCCCGCTTATGACGAAACTGGGCTACCTATCGGACTGGATTCAACCGCTGACGCCCCAATTGGCAATTTCAAGGTCGGCGACTGGGTTCTGTACCGAGTCAACGTCCTCAATCGCGGCAATGGCATTGTTAACCGCTTCACGGTTACTGATTTCATTCCTGAGGGCATCACCTATCAGGAGTCATGGGTTCGCAACTGCGACGTGCTCGACGATTACACTGTCGCCCCAACCGATCACCTGTGGGTGCGCGAGGGCCACAGCTTCGACCCGAACAACGGGGCTTCGGGACTTGAGGATGTGACTTTCCCTTGTAAGCGCGCAAATCCCACGATGCCTAAGTCCTTCACCCACTGCAACGGACAGTGGAATGCAGAAAGCGATACCTTTGGTCTGGCCTCTTACGCAACCCTTTACATCCTTGGACGAGTGAATAAGGATGGGGCGGGAAAGACCATCACAAACACTGCATTCATTACTAGCTCCTTTACGGGCGCCACTGTTTCAGTGCCTCGTTGGAGTGCAGATATCACGGTATCGCCTTTAGCAGCAGGAGAACAGGTCGAGCCGGTTACGGATCCTTCGCCCTGCACTCCCCCGACGACGGAGACTCCTTCTCCTACCGTCTCGGAAAGCACTACCCCGGCAACACCGTCGACAACGCCCGAGCCGAGCACATCGACGCCTACGCCTTCAACAAGCACGAGCACCACTCAAATCATCACCCCCTCGACATCCACGACGCCCGCAAAGCCTGAGCTTGCACACACTGGTATCGGCCTCGCGGTTGTTGGCGGAACAACGCTGACTGTTGCGACAGCGGGCGCTGCCTTGGCAACGCGTCGCCGCCGAGCAGAATAAAGACACTCGTCTTTCTAGCTGTGGTCTACACCTTGCGTGTAGACCACAGCTTTTTATTGGCAAAACGATCTACACCATTCCTATTGCAGGGGTTCGACAGGTTATGGTGAGTAGGCAATCGGTAAGCTCAAAATCGGAATGAGGATCTAAAGGGCATGCGCAGGTTGGACATAGAAAAGAAAACAAAACCCGG
>CALIZH010000306.1 GCA_938028585.1 uncultured Actinomyces sp.
GCTGGCTCACAATCGCCTCAGCTCTTCTTATTCCCCTGTGCTATCTCCCTCTGAACTTTCCAACCTGGCTGGACCCCAGATGGTACGACAACGTCCGTAAAGGGCTCGTTGACGAATTAGGGAATCTTCTTCCCCGAGGCGGCGCGCTTCGTGCCAGCACAGAACTCACATTGAGCGGCGGCCAGAAAAGGGAGTTTTCAACTCGATTGACTCTTCCCCTTGGGTGGCAACAAGTCGAAGAAGCACCTAATTACCTAACCCCCGCTCCCCTTGCCCCCAGCGTCTTAATCGTTCAAGGTCCCATGGACTATCACCATCTATGTCCACCGACGCTGTCAATCTGCGCGACTCCGGCCAGCAGCGAGCAACGTCTACCGCTGGGAACTTTGAGCGAGGCAATTGCACGGCAGATTCCGGGGTGGTTCACGCTTGACGAGATCACGCAGAGTAAGCCGAAAGCCTCCCTCATGTGCACGGGTACCTACACTGATGAAGGCGTTTCCTTCACTGCAATTCAATGGTCATGGGTTGAAAAACTCGACTCGTCGACTTTTGTCAGGATCACCGCCACAGCAACAACAACGACGCGCATGTTTCCCGAGCATTTCAAGGATATGGGCACGATGGTGACGAAGATGAGCGTGGCATCATGAGCACTTTTTTCTCCGCTCCCCTCAGCCTACCGACAGCCTCGGTTCCCGCGTTCATTGCCCTCGCAAGCCCCGAAGATTCCGCGCGGGAAGGTTTGTCGACGGAAGCCCAGATGGGCCTCGACACTATTTACGAGGCCGATGGCCAGTTGCGTACCCAGGCGAGGAAAGCGCTTGCTGCGATCGGCGAAGCCAAGACTCCTCTTAGTCACCTCTCCCTATCGCCACGGTTTCACCCCAATCCTCTTCACGGTTTTTGCTATTTCTTCGCCGCTGAACAGAGCGCGATTGTTCAAACTGTAGGAGATTGCGAAACAGCGGAAGTTTTCTGTCATAAGAGCCAGGATCTTCCACGTTTCATCGCTGAGAGGTCGCCCTTCCCATCGCGAAAAAATCGATTTGATGGGCCGAAACGAATCTCTTCTGCTTTCCTCAAAGCAGTCCACCGCGGTGACGTGGAGGATGCTCAAAGGATCCTCTACGAAGATGTGAGCTCAGAAAAGAAGCGGTCTTCCTTTTTGCGACAGGTCAGAGAGGGCCAGTGGGAGTATCACACATGGACGCAGTGGGAGCGCAGTACCGATGGGTACCGTGCCCGGCAGACAATCAGTACGCTCTCTGTTCCTTCAGCGTTATACTTGGTTGAGTCTTCCTCAATTCCAACATTTTTCCCGCCGCTGATGCCCAGTTTCACTGTTGCGGAGGACAAAACAAAAATTCCCCTCTCGCGATGCACCCGTACCGAGTTGTGGAGTCAGTTGGCACGCTTCTTCGCTGTGGACGTAACTACTAGTCACTAGTCGCTTCGTAGATATCAGTGTGGGGAGCAACCTGAGTTGCTCCCCACACTCATTTGGCCGATGTGCCTTTCAGCCGACGCGCCGGATGTGGCCGGATGCCGTCAGGGGCCAGCCCGCGACGACAACTGCTGCCGAAATAAGGCCGAGCAGCCAAAAGGCCGGATTCATCGGGGGCAGATAGCCTGACTTGTGGACAAGCGTGAGAATCACCCAAGTGATCGGCACGCCGATGCTACAGATACCCAGCGGGATTGCCAGCATGAGCGCAAAAGCCCTCTTCCAGGTCGAGCCGATGCAACGAGAAACTCCTCCGATGAAACGTCCGGCCCCATCGCAGACGACCCAAGCGAAGACAACAAATAACCACGTGTCGACGCCGAGTGGAAAGGAGCCACGTCCCATGAAGAAGAGCAGAGGATGGATTGCGATAAGAAGCCACCAGATAAGAGACCCCAAGCCAATGATGACAATGGAATGCACGTAACTCGCTGCGGTGAGTGCGCTGCGCGAGCCACCGCTAAGAGCAGAAGCGCGCAAGTCGACGGTAGCGCTGACGATCCCGCAGATAAAGAGGAAAGTACCCGTGACAAAAGCGGAGTTTGTGGCGGACTGTTCAACGTTCTTGTTGATGTCGGAGACTGAGAGGTAGACGATGCCGTTGATCACGAGGTTGGTGAGGAACTGGAGGCTCACAACCAGCAGGTAGAGCACGACAGTGAATCTCGAGCCGACAAGGCCAATGCGCAGGGGGGAGGGTGTGGATTTAATGAGGTCGGGGGTGGCGGTGCTCATTGGTCGTTCTCCTGGATGAGGTAGGCGAAGGCGTCCTGGAAAGAACAGGGCGAAGAGGTCAGGGAATGGGACGCAAGCTCGGCTTCTCCAATGGTGCCGCCGCGCAGGTCTACGACAACCTCTCGCGTGGAGCCAAGCTGACGGGTGGTAATGACGGCAAGATCCGGGTGGGCTGCAAGGAAGTGCTCGACGTCGGAGACGCTGCCAGTTATGGACGAGACGCGAGCAGTGAACTCGTCAACGCTCTCATGGGCGAGCAGGCGTCCGTTCTTGAGAGCTACGACGTCTTCGGCAACGTTTT
>CALIZH010000307.1 GCA_938028585.1 uncultured Actinomyces sp.
CGTCCTTCTCTCGGCGCAGGGTTTCACTCCACAAGCAGGCCTCGACGCCTTCAATCCCCTTGCAATCCACGCCCTCACAGATACTCTCGGGATCCCAATCCCAGGCTTTCTTCAAAGGAAGGATTCCGGCCCAGGTGATGCCGAGCTTCTGTTCTGGATATTCCTTCATATCGAAGTAGGCCTTCGGACCGGGCGACATGATCGCTTTCACTCCGCGTCCGACAGCACGAGCGATCGAGTCTCCTTCAAGATCGTCATGCCACACCTGAACAAGATCGCCGTCCCCAAGCAGATCTGCAGCTTCTTCCCACGCCACAGCGCGCGTCCCACGGGCATGAATCCGCTCGATTTGGCTTCCCACAATCGCCGGGTAGTCACCTTCGGCAGTTGAGAAGGATTCATCGCCACCGATGTGGATACCAGCTGGAGAGAAGGGTGCAAGGGTCTCGACGACGGCCTCGAGGAAGGCCTGGGTCGCAGGCGCCTTCGTTGAAAGAGTCGAGAAGCCGACTTCAGTTCCTTCGTAAAGTGGCGGGCAGACCCCATCGGGGTTCAGTCCTTCAATTGCGTGGAGCGCAGCGTTGACGTGTCCGGGGATATCAATTTCGGGGATGATCGCAATCATCCGCGAGCGCGCTCCCTCGACCAGGGTCTGATAGTCATCAAGAGTGTAGTAGCCGCCCTCTTCCCCACCGACTGCACAATCGGATGAGCGTTCAATGAGTTCGGGGAATTGCGGGATTTCAATGCGCCATCCCTGATCATCACTCAGATGCAGGTGCAGGATGTTCAAACCCACTTCGCTCATCGCATCCATGACGCGAAGGATTGTGGGAACGCTGAAGAAGTGACGGGCAACATCGATGTGCAAGCCGCGGTGCTTATAAGCGGGGTAGTCGATGATTTTTACTGCAATGGGAGTCCGACTATGGTTCGCGATGGCCAATGTGTTGAGGCGACGCAGGCCTCGAGAAAGCCCCAATTCGGTCGCAGCGGTCACCTGCGCGCTTCCAGCGGAAATCGTCAAAATGTATGCCTCTGCGAACTGCCATTCCTCGGGGATTGCCAAGGGCGCAATTGCGGCCGAAAATTCCTCAGCAGTCTTCAGCACAACAGAGGGGCTAATTTCTGCCCAAGTGGCTTCTTCCGGATGCGCATCGGCCTCTTCAATGAAGACCGGAAGTGGAAGAAGTCCGGGAATCGTGGACAGAGAGGAGGACATCGACGAGCTCCTTTGCTTAGTCATCAGCTGTATGAACGTCCCTATCCTAACCCTCTAGGCATCAAGTGGTCATCGGCCGCTATTGTTGGGGCTATGAGTGCACTGAATTTCGTTTCCGACACCTTTGATCCTTCGCGCTGGCGTGAGGTTGAGGGTTTCGAGCTGACCGATATGACCTACCACCGCGGGATTTCCCGAGGCCCCGTCGACGGAACTGAAAAGGGCGCCGACTTGCCCGTGGTCCGTATTGCTTTCGATCGTCCAGAAATTCGCAATGCCTTCCGCCCACACACCGTTGATGAGCTCTATCGTTGCCTGGACCACGCACGAATGACCAGCGATGTCGCTGCGGTTATTTTGACGGGAAACGGTCCTTCTCCTCGTGATGGCGGCTATTCCTTCTGTTCGGGTGGCGACCAGAGGATCCGAGGGAAAGATGGCTACCACTATGAGCTTGAGGGCAGCGAGGCCTCGGCGGGAGTGGAACAGCGACGCGAGCAAATTGACCCCGCACGCGCGGGACGCCTTCATATTCTGGAGGTCCAGCGCCTGATCCGCACCATGCCGAAGGTCGTTATTGCGGCGGTTCCCGGTTGGGCGGCTGGTGGTGGCCACAGCTTGAATGTTGTGTGCGATCTCTCGATTGCTTCTCGTGAGCATGCCGCATTTATGCAAACCGATGCGAATGTCGGCTCTTTTGATGCCGGTTACGGCTCTGCACTGCTCGCGCGTCAAGCGGGTGATAAGCGTGCACGTGAGATTTTCTTCCTTGCCAGGCGCTATGACGCCGATACTGCGGAGCGCTGGGGCGTCATTAACGAGGCCGTTCCCCATGCTCAGCTGGAGGAAACCGCGTTGGAGTGGGCTCGGATCATTGCAACGAAGTCTCCACAGGCTATCCGTATGCTGAAATTTGCTTTCAACTTGGCCGATGACGGCTTGGCCGGCCAGCAGGTTTTTGCCGGCGAAGCGACGCGCATGGCGTACATGACGGATGAGGCTCAGGAAGGTCGCGATGCCTTCATCGAACACCGCTCGCCAGACTGGTCTTCCTTCCCTTATTATTTCTAAATACTAATTTGGCTTTCAGGAGCCAACCAGCTTTGTCACAGCTCAAGTCATGGTTACCTTGCATGACATTTCTGCGGGAATATCAGGGAAAAGTGGTCATAAGATACACTTCTGTATCCCATTAGCTTGACAAAACCTATAAACTATTAGCAGTGCAGACTGCAAGAACCCTCCAGCAATACGTGTTCCCATCACACGAATTGCGTTCAAAGAAAGGGCCTATGTGAGGATTCGCTTAGGATCGCAAAACTCCCGAAGGGCACTGTCGTATCGACAGGGCTCCACGTTTTCGCGCACCCTAATTCTTCTCACAACTGCCGCGATTGGCGGGTCCTTTACCCTTTTAGCTCTGCCCTGGTCTTCCGCATCTGCGCATCCGGACACAGCGCCCGTTACGACTGTTTCCACTGATCCTCTTGATCATCTAGACGATGCCGGCGGCAACCTAGATGTACATGCTACGGCCGAAGCCCCCAGTGCAGCTCCAACTCACAGCGTCAAGGATCTTCAGTCGACTCCCGATCGCCTTGTTCTTGAAAGCGATTCCCCGCTGGCAAAGAAATTTGTCCGCACACCTTATGAAAAGGCAGAGGTAATTATCGAAGGTGCTGAGTTTGCGCCCGAAACTACACTGTCCAATCAGACTCCGGCGGTTACCTTCGATCAGCTTGACCCCAAGCCAACATCCAGCGACGATACGCCCGTTCTGAATGACCTGAAGGGTCACGAAGGTGCGGTTTGGGTTGAGAGCAACGCAACACCTTCCGCCAACGCCACCTCAATTGCTCAATTGCAAGGTGATGAGCAGGATGCGAAGACCCTCGATGAGTTGCAGGAAAAGGATATTCCCGCCATCGATTCTTCGCTTGCAACTCCTGAGATCCTCGTCCAAAACGGGCAAATTCGTACCCTGACATTCGAGCTGACCAATGTCGGCAAGGATGCGAAGGACATCGAGATTGAAGGCGTTTTCTCCAGTAACGTCGCCGGCAGCAGTAATGTCATTTGGAGCCTCCAGTGCGCAGTTAAAGGCGGAGCAACCTGCCCCGAGCGCGCCGATGGGTATGCAGAATCACTTACCCTTACCCAGGACAAGCCTGAGTTCTCTCCCTTCCATTCCGTGATCAACATGCCAAAGGGCTCCACCATCACGATCACTGCTCAGATACGTCAAACAATCAGTCAGTGCACCCCCGATGCCGTCAGCGAAACAACTACTCGTTTCATCTGGAAGCGTTTGGGTGCTGACAAATCAAAGCAGACCGATCTTGAACTCACTACGAAGATTGCCTGCGCAAGTGCAACTCCCACACCGACGGCAACACCTTCAGTAACTCCGTCCGCCACTTCGACGCCTACTGTGCCTTCAAGTGATGATCAGACGCGTTCTGCGACTGCGAAGCCCCTACCGACGGCGACTCCGACCCGACACATCCACGAGAGTCAGTCGAGCGTTCAGCCCCGACCCAGACAGAACGAGGCTCGCCCTGCGCCTGCCCCGGCTCGTCGAGTACAAGTCTTCGCTCCCGGTTCACCGAACCGTCCGAGCGCACAGGAAGCGGCGCGTCGCAGTGCTGCTTCTCGACAGGCTCAGGCAGCTGCCCGCCAGCAGCACAACACAAATGCTGCACCCCAACGCAATAATGCTGCACCCGCCGCTCCGACGCGCTCGAGCAGCGATGCCACTCCCGCCGCTGCTTCCCAAGCTCCTGTAGAGAACCAAGACAACTCGCAGCTGGCTGATTCCAGCTATGGTTTCAACGCAAACGGTCGCCGCGGTGGCTTAATGAGTGATGTGGAAGCCAATGGCGCGGTTGCAGTTGCTGCACTGCTCGTCACTGCCGGCGCCGGCGCACTGGCGACCTTCCACAAGGGCAAGTGAAACGCTCTCTGTGATTTTCGCTGGTATCTATCACTCGATAGGTACCAGTTTTCCTTTTCTCTTCGAAAGAGCTCTTTACGCTCCTCCGAGGCGCACAAGCAAATGCTGCCCGCGGAGAGGATAAAGAAGCGCTGGGCTGACCGTGCAGCCCAGCGCTTGTGTCGTTTCGAATGACCTTAGCGGCGTCCAAACTTCGCACGCATTACGCGCGCCAAGGCAAGTTCAGCGAAGGCATCCACCAGAAGAGCGCCGCCGAAAACACCCGAGAAGATCTTCCACCCCGAGCGCGGCTTCGCAGCCTTCACCGCGGATACCAGTAGCGCCGCACCGGCCGCTGCTTCGATAGAAGCGAGAGCTGAAAGAATCCACGGACGGTCGGAGACAACCGCCATGTAAGCCTTCTGAATAGCGCTGGGATCTTCTTCCTTGTTCCCGGTCATCATGATGTCAACGCTACGACCGATAGCATTCGAGATACCGCGCGCATTGTGGAGAACCGCACCTTCAACATCCCCGGCTTCAATTGTGCCCTGTAGGAACTCTGAAACGCCGTGAGGCAGCGCAAGCGCCTTCACAACGGCAGTAATTGCGTGAACTCCGTGAAGGTCCTGAGCGGCCAGCAACGCCTCGACATCAGCGCCCGGGACATGTGCCGCAATTTCGCGCAGGGCGGGGCGATCCCCCACTAAGTCGACCACAGAAGGATCCACGGACTCGGCAGAAGCGGAACCGGTCACGATACGCGTTGTCATTCCCCAGTTATGGGTCAGTACATGCTCGAGATGATCATCGGTCACCAAGTACAGATGCAAATCGCCATCGGTCATCGCCAAGGAAACCAACGGAAGATCACCAAAGTTCCATCCCGACTTCTCCTCGGGAATTTCTGCCAATAGCGCGCGATACCCCTTGCCCAGCTCTACATCGGCAACATCGACTCCCTCAAGTGCGGCCAGCAACGGGACCGAAGACGCGGGGGTACGCCCAATTTCGACGACACGAACGCCCGACTCTGACTCTTCGACCTCTTCGGGAAGGAAATTTGCCAGAGGGCTATCACCATGGGGAAGCGCATCGATATGTTCTCCACCCAAACGTACCTCTGCATTGAAGCGCGAAGCTAACTGGGAAGCAAGCTCGCTGACCGTAATTCCTGCTTGCGCATCCTGAGCGCCTTCGGCGAGGGTCGCGACTCGTCCGTTCTCAACCGCGATATTGAGGCCCAGAAGCTGAGGAGTTGCCTCAAACCATTCCAATTGGGCCAAAACGGAACTATCACGGAGCACGTGAGCAACTTGATCGGGATCAAGCTGGGAGGCAATCATCATTCCCTCTACGCGGGTCCATGTTGCATCAGTCATCATTGTCATCCTTCCGAAGACCCTGAGAATCGTCCTTCGACTACCTACAAGTTTAGCCTGTCCTTTGGATCGACAGACACACCACAACAGAAAAGGTGA
>CALIZH010000308.1 GCA_938028585.1 uncultured Actinomyces sp.
ATGACAGGGGGTGGTGCTTTTTTGCGAGCCCTCCCCCCGTCTGACGAAATTTTGAAATGAAATCAAACTTCGACTTCCCTGGTCACCTTTCGGTATACCCCGGTCAAATTCATCTCAATAATTTCGTCGATCGCTTGATCGTTCGCTAAATTGTCATCAAAAACTGAAAGATCTGATGACGTCCTAGCCACCCTACCTAGGTAGGCAGAGGTATGGTACCCGTGTTGGATGTCCCAGAGGTACCATTTATCAAACTCATCAAAGGGGTCGTAAGGATTGTCAGTTGTTGTCAACCTACTTACCAGCATGGTGTGCGCTCTCTCCTTTCTGATGAGTTCATTCGTTGATCGCACGACGAACAGTGGACGTGGACACGCCGAGTGCCTCTGCTATCTCAGCAGTAGTCGCCCCGTTCCTTGACATAGCCTCAGCTCGCGCAGCCTGAGAGTCTGTCAGTCCTCGTTGAGTTCGAGGTGTTGCCAGCTGCCTGATGTACTCGATGTCGGCGTTAGCTACGATCTGTTCGAGGAAGTGGTTTGAGACAGCGCCCTTCTGGATTGCTTCCCACTCTCGAGCAGTTGGTGTTACCCGACTACCAGCCTTGTCTGCACCAAGTCTGTGTCGAGCAGTCTTCAACGCCATCGATTCAAGCTTTGCAATCTCGTCATCGTCGATGTCTGGATTAGAGGCCCGCTTGGCATCCACCACACCCTTAGCAACCGCCTGAGCCTGGCGCTCT
The DNA here is from genome assembly GCA_938028585.1 of uncultured Actinomyces sp. Taxonomy (GTDB): domain Bacteria; phylum Actinomycetota; class Actinomycetes; order Actinomycetales; family Actinomycetaceae; genus Pauljensenia. The sequence goes on from CALIZH010000308.1 coordinate 740, forward strand.
AGGGGTTTGTTCTTAAGGGCGGTATTAAGTTTAGCCCGTAGGGATGAAACCTCAGGGGCGTACTCTTTGGCGGTACGGGGGTTCTTTACCAGAGATGGCTGACGAATAGATTGCAGTCGAGCTTTATTAGCCATGGCCTTTAGCTTATTAGCATGGTCGGCATATAAAGCTTCCATATCAGTACCAGAAGATAATGAGTGGGCGTTCTTAACCGTACTCATTTTATTTGTCTTGGTCTGATAATAAACCTTCTTGGTGGTTCCATTCTTAAGGGTCTTGGTATAATACCTACCAGTCTCCTTATAAATGAGCTCACCAGTCTTGGGATCTATGTGACCCCCTTCAGAAGCCCGGCGTAGTTTACGTTCGGGAACATATGCCTTAGACTTGGCGAGAGAAATAAGAGTGGAAGCGCCGCCTCCATTTTGGTATTTCTTCTTTAGTTGAGAAATACCATTGTCTTTCTCTGACTGAACGTAATTCAACCCGTGCTTCTCGGCATCGATGACCACCATAGAGTGGCGAACCGCTCGGGCAATCTCCGAAGGCTTAGCATCGTGGAGAGTCATATCAGTAATCAGATTACTAATCTTACCCATCTCGGTCTGCGTATTGGTCATACGCTTCATACCCGGAACCGCAGGATATGCAGTCTTGGGATCGAAACCTTTAAGACCACGAAGAGTTGGTGTAGTCTTAACTTTGGTGGTTCCACCGAGAGGAATGACTACTGCGTTATCCCCATCGAAGTCCGCCCCAGACAAACGCTCGGCGACAGACGGATGGATACCCACCGCATCTTTAGCCTTAGGTGTGATGAGACGCTTGCCGTCCTTGAATTTGTTATTGACAACCAACTCAGGGATTTCGAAAGTACCACCATGCGGATATCTAACCAGTGCCACTCGCTCCCCGTGTTTGAAGTTGGGGGCGTAGATCTCGTTAGGCTTAATATTCTTAAGCGGAAGGAGAACCTGGGCAGCCTGGCGCGGAAGAGCGGCAGCTTTCAAATGTACGGAAGCGGAATCGACAGTCTCTGCAAACTTCTCGAGAAGCTTTCGCTTGATGACGGGGTTCGTAAGAGACAGAATCTCTTGCAAATCGTCTTCATACTTCTTGCGAGTGATGCCGAGCTGGCGCTTAGCCATGTCGAGACTCTGTTTGGAGAGAAACTGGGAAGCCAGAGACTTACTCCAAGAATCCCAAGAGCCTTCATCGTTGACGAGGTTAAGCGGCGACAGATGCTTCTTTCCATCTTTGCCCGTGTACTCCATCTGACGACGAATAGTCGCACCAAACGGATTATCGGGGTCGGATTTCAGAGGTTTGAGGGCATCAAGCTTATTTCCGGTGTTCTTCTTATTGGTATTGAATCGAACATCAACACCTTTAGGAAGATCATCGGAATACATAGCCATACCTTTTAGATAATGGCTGCCATCCACTGCAACACGGACCTGAGCATATGAGCTACGACCCAGATCAAGGTCAGGAACACCGCGGCGGAGCTCAATAACACCATCCATGTCGCTACCACCGTCCGGACCATACTTAACCTCGAGCCGTTTTGAGTCGAGGTTAGTAGGCTTGCGAATACCAGTAGTGATATCCCCATCATTGACGACAACGCCAGGAGTACGAATCTTGTCAAGGTTCTTCACCACCTCAGATTTAGGTACTCCGGGAGGAGTTAGGACACGGATGTTGGTGTATCGATCAGTACCCGCCTGCTTCAAATATACGTCGTGAGTCTCATAGCCCTCTTCCTTGAGCATCTCGACGGCAGCTTTAAGCTGTTCGTTAGACACACCAAGATTAAGCTCGACACCGGTACCGAAGTCAATATACTTACGGTTATCGGCATCCTCACGAAGAATATCAGCAGCCTTAGAGATCTTATCCTTGCGAGCAAGAGCATCAGGCTTAAGGAGTTCTCGAACAGAGCTCTCATTGAGCCCCATCTCTCGACCGATAGCGGATGTGGATAAACCCTTCTGCTTCAGTTCCAGAGCGCGGTGAACCTTATCAGCCTTGAGTTCGGCGTTGGCATTCGTAATATGTGCTCGAAGCTGAGTCGTGGTGAGACCCATCGCCTTAGCGATTTGAGCCTGACTCATTCCCTGCTTACGAAGCGCCTCAACCTGCCCTTTAAAGCCGTGGGCGGACTGATATGGCTCCTTACCCGAACCCCAAGGATATCGCCCAGACCTACGAGGCATGCCGTAGTGAGCCAGGTAGTCGTCATGGTCTTCTTCTGAGAATATCACGATTCCTCCTTAGCCTTCTCTATCAGCTTATCGAAATGCACGATCCGGGACATGATATGTGAGATGTCATCCATCTCGGGAATATAGATCTGGACATCGTCGTTCTGGTAGATACGAAGTTCGTAATCCAGAGACGCGGGCTTCTCGCCGTACTCAAGACAGAACAACGCGGCGTAGACCATCAACTGATCCATCTTGACTCGACCGCTTCCCGTCTTCAGATCATGAATTCTCAGGAAACCTTTACGGTCGTCGAAGGAAATAGCATCGGCGGTACCGAACGCGTTGATCGAATAAAAGAGAACCACTTCAGGATCCATCTTGAATCCGATAGCGTCGTTCACGTATGCATTAAAGGTCGCCTTGTTCCGAGGCATCCTCATTCGGAGTCGAATATGCTCCGCAGCGAGCGCATGCAAACGCGTACCATGCGCAGCGGCTTGCGCCGTCGCAAATGTACTCAGAAGCTTCTCGTCGTCGTAGTTCAACCATGAATACTTGGACGCACTAAGGAATGCGTGCGCTCCCTCCAGGGTTAAGTGTTTGTTCCAGTTCATGAAGAACGTGCTCCTTGTTCTCCGGGAATATGAACGCGCCGAATGCTACGGCGTTCGCTTTCTTGATGTAGTAGTCTTGATTGGGCTGGTGCGGTTCACTAGCCGATTTCTTGACTTCAAGAAAGGCCCAACGGTTTTGGTACAGAACCGTGAGATCGGGTATGCCTTGAATATGGTTCGGATCATTCTTCAGAACCAGGCATCCCGGAAGTCGCTGTTTGATCTCTCGAATCAAACCTTTTTGGAATATGCTCTCTCGAGCCATTCGCGATGTCCTTTCGCATAAGACTTACATAGAAGGGGCAAAGGGTCACTAAACACGGACCATCCCCATAATCTCTACCCTGATACCGAGAGGCCGAAAGGACAAGAAAGCCTTAAACGCCGTGGTAGCAAAAACGGCGCACGGTAAAAAGAGCGGTTTAGCCCCATTTTACCCCTTCTATTCATTATATGCGAAGTTTCTCACAAGGGGGCAGTGATGTATTTGTACCATTGTACCAAAAAATCTCGTACTTCTTTTTTATTTCTTTAATTTTTTACTTTCAACCATTAATAGAGAAAAAAGTGGTAAAATGGTACAAGATTGCCACTTTTCGTTGGAATTGCAACGTTTCAGGGGAAGTGATGGCAAACGTACAAAAATGGTACAAAAATGGTACAATGCCCATACTGCCCAGGGTCCAGTGATGGCGTTCGAAGCGGTTTGTACCACTTTTTTCCACGCTTGTACCACTTTGTACCACGGAAAATGGTACAGAATCCTGGGGCAGTATGGGCGTCCGCACAGCCCAAACAGGCTCTCCCAGACACTACAAGGCGTCCACAAAAGCCCGTTCGTTGAACTTCTTCTTCCTACCGATGGCCGCCAGAATCGCCTTGTCGATCGGAGAATCCGTCATCAGACGATAGTAGTTCAGCCGAGAATATGGAGTGTTGAGTCGATCAATTCGACCCTCAGCCTGCTCCATGGTTCGGTAAGAATAGTTCAGAGAGAAGAACACCATCGTGTCTGTCGTGACACAATTCCATCCTTCGGCGCCAGAAGTGTACTGAACTAGATAGACCCAGTTGGATCCTTCAGGCAGGGGGTCATGCCGGTGTCCGTTGTACTCAGCAATCCGGTAACCCTCTTCCTCAAGACCTCGCAGGATATCGAGTTCGTAGTCGAAGTTGTAGAAGACCACCAGTCGGGGGTGCCTTTCGAGAATGCCGAGAACAGCATGATACTTTCGGCGATTATCGTTGACAAGTCTCCGGAGCAGGTAGCAGAGTGCACCAGCGTTGGGTACCGGTTCATCGGTGAAGGGGTTGAATCTGGTCTTGAGTGCTTGCTCATATGGCTCCTTATCGTAGTCTACTAGAATATCATGTCTCACACGCTCCGTATGTCTAGATACAGGCATGTCCACTAGTATCTGTCGTCTAAGACGCTCAAGAACCCCCGTATCAAGATATCGTTGGACTTGGGGGAACTTGGCGAAGTTGTTAAACACAACATGACGTCTGAGGAACTCCGTTCGGTTCCTGTAGAATCCATTTGCGACAAACAGCGGGATATAGTCGAGCCATACATCTCCAGGAGTTGCGGATAACATGATCCATCGGTTTCTCCGAGCAATCTTGACGAATGTCCGAGCCCATTTGCCAGACCCGCTTGCTCGCTGTTCGTCGAATATGAAGAACGCGTCGGAGACGTTCTCCACTTTGTGGATCTCATTCCAGGCAAGAACGTGCGCGTCGCCATTCTCATCACTCCTATCTACGCCGACTCTAGCGAACTCGAGATCCCACTCACGGTCATTCCTCTTCTTGGCGGTCGTGATCACATAGCAAGGGATATGCGTCCGTCTGGCTCTCAAAGGGTTCACACCACCCCCGCAGATCGTCGTATACCAGTAGACCACCGCCGTCAGACTCTTCCCCGAGCCAACTGACCCGCATAAAACCTTGCCGCTCGATAGTTTCTGCAAAGCCTCTTGCTGATGCGGCCGTAGCTGCATTATAGATCCTTCCTGGAATACTCATACCAGTGCTCCAAACTCGTCAACGATAGCCGACCAGTCAATGTCACGCTTCATGTAGTCGACTCGCTTACCCTTCTCAGAGCGGGTGATCAACTCAAGATTATCGAGACGAGGATTGAGCGGGTCTCCGTCGATGAACCAGAGATTATGTGTCGACGGGTCATAGTCACCTACGAACGCCTTGTATACAAGGATATGGTTGTAGAACATCCTGTTCCTACCAGTCTCTAATTCCCGGATATTCGTCGTGTAGTATCCACTTTGACCCACACAGAGCGCCCTGAGATATGAGTTACCAGTCGACTTGCGGTAACGGATGACTCGACCCTCCTCTGAGATGTAGTAGTCCGGATGCCCAACAAGGTTTCCGATCCAGCGCCCGACCAGATCGTACTCGGGAAAATAGCGGTCGCAGATGTCGTGGTTGATAAACATGGCGGTCCTTTCGTGAAATATAATGGGTGTGGGGAGGCTCTTAGACCGATATGATCCAAGAGCCTCCCCGAGAGTGATCAGGCAGCCGGGAAGTTACCTTCGTCGGCGAACAGGGTCGATCGGTAATATACCGAGCAGTTACCCAGGGTTGCGGCACCGTACCAAGGATGGTCCTTGTCGTACTCGTGCAGCCGAATAACACGTGCGGCGTAGTCAACCTCGAGAAGAGGGTTGTCCTGCCGTGTCATGATCTCGGAGCAGAGGCAGCGTGCTGTAAACTTAATGAACCCACTCTTCGTGAGAATCGGTTCAGAGCACATACCCCCGCCGCCAACAGATCCAAGAATGCGAAAAATCCACTTGCGATTGCTTCGAGGCTCTCGAGAAGAGCGGATGCGATCTGCAAGCAGAAGTTCACCCAGTAGCGCCCTCTCATTGTGCGACACCGGCCATCATCCCCTTAGGATCATGTCGGGTGAGTCGAACTCTAGACAGATCCCACTTCAACACACCATCCCACCAGCCCAGCTGGGTGCTGCGATCCTGGTTGATGTCATAAACCCTCATGTGGTATGCAGTAGAACCGCTGGGGGTTGTAGTCCTCCAGAATTCCGGAACCCCTTGAGAGATATAGGTGTAGAGTGGCGGGAGATCCTCAGCAGTATAGAGCTCCACGATGCAGTACTGAAGATCGTACTTCAGAAAATCGCGCTGCATCTCCTCGATAACTTCTTCGTTGTGGTCAGCCATTGTCCTCACCCCACGCGTCGAATCCGTCCGCAGCGCCCTGGTAGGTGATGGTCCGCCTACCCCAGTTGATCCTGAGCTTTACGCGCTTCTTCTTGATGGTGATCAACTTGACACCGTCAGCCTTGGGCCCGATGTAGACGCACTCCCCGTCGATGAAGAGATCCTCGATCTCCCACTTACGCTCGCCCTCGGGAGAGTACCAAGTGAAGGTCCACCCGGTGGCGTCGTAGTTTCGGAGAGAGAATGGTGAGTCAGACATCAGTGTTACCTCGCTGTATCGAATGTCGTGTCGGATGTACGTCTCTGCGGTCTCTACGAGGTAGTTGTGTACCTCTTGCATGTTCTCATCGTGTGAGCTCATCACCGAGCACCTCCAGACGATCCTTGATGTGGTTCAGTACAGCTTGGATATCTTTCGTGTCGAAAGACGAAATGGCGTCGCACACTTCCTTCACCGCGGTCTCGCGGGCCTTAAGGGACACGAAGTGGAAACGACCCTCGTGCTCGTACTTCCTCCAGTGTTTGTGAGAAAGCCGCATGTGGATGTTGCAGTTCTCGTCCAGGAAGTACCACGCCGTCTCCGTCATAGCGATGGTCTTGATGGAGTCGTAGATGTTGTCATAGCTCCCGATCGACGGGCAAAGACCCGATGCCGAGTACCAGCTTGAGAGAACGAGCTCGCCGTTGACGAGAGGGTAGGTGGTGTTCATGGTGGTGCTCCTTTTATGGTCAGTGTGTGAAGATCTGGTCGAAGTCTACAACATACACACCGTCATTGTCGTAGACCTTGGCTTCCGTGGTGCCGGGAATATACATGAAGTGCTCGTCGCGGATGTCGTTGTGTCCCTTCAGAACAACCCAGTCAGACGAACCATCCCAGTAGTAGTCGTGGGCGTGGAATGTCTCGTTACCATCAATATTGATGGAGATCTCAAACTTCTCGCCGGAAGCAGAAAGCTCACCCCATCGCTTAATGGCGTCAGACATCTTGACGATCTCGGGATTCTTGTCCAACTTCTTCAGACGATATGTCTTGATGTCGACTCGTCCGCACGGCTCAATCGTGATGTCCTCGGGATAGATACCCACCTCTCGGCGAATAGTCTCGTTCACGAAAAGACCGTAGAACGTTACGATATCGTCTCCTGCCGGAGTCCGCTCGAGCTCAACGTCCGTAACGACAAACGGCTCCTCCCGAGCATACACCCCTAGAATTCGAGGGTAGTAGTAGTTGTCGAGGTCGTTCTTGATCGTGGTGAAAATGTTGTCGCTCATTACAGTACATCCTTCGTCGCTGTGAACTTGTGCATGTTTTCAGAGTCGCGTTGCCAAAGCATCTTCTTTCCGGACGAGAACCGCCTGACATAGCCGTCCTTCTTTCGGATAAGCTCCATCGCGATGATCCACGATGCTTCTTCCGAAGACTCTCGAATAGCGGCTATATAGTACGACTCATCGTCCAGAATGACTTCGATACGTCGGTTCAACCCATCATATATATCGAATATGCACAGAAGTTCGCTCGATGTAACTCGAAGCTCCTCATCGATGGTGATGATCATCCGACCCGCATAATCCGGCTCAGCCTTAGTGACCTTGATCTTCTCATAGTCATACAGAAGAGTCCAATACTCGATAGCGAGATCTTCAACATCCACGCCGGTGAATCGAACCCCGTGTTCGTCGGTATTGACGTCGTAGATCATATAGATCTTGTCTTCGTTGGAGTCCTTGATGAAGTAGTTGGTGCAAGCCTTAGAGCCTTCTTCCAACTTCTTCATGTAGTTGATGACGTCCTGCTTGGTGACGAGATATTCAGCCATTGGTCTACTCCTCAGTGTAGTGGTGCTTTGAGGGTTGTCTTGTTGACAAAGTACTCGCCTTCGAGCAGATAAGTATGCGGCTCGTCTTGCGGGATAATCTTCGTCTCTGAAGTGACCACGATAATATGCAGATCGTTCGAATGGCTCTCACAAGCCTCGATAACCGCGATGGAGTGGTCTTCGTCGATACAGCGAATATCAGACCAGGTGTAGTTCCCGAGTCCATTAGATCGCCGGAACTGCATGACAACCCCGTCGACCGCAGCCTCTCTACGATACCGCTCAAGACGATCGGCGGTCCTGTTCGAGAGAACCATGATGTTCTGACCGTCCGTAACGATCTGTTGGTAATCAGGATATGATCGCCGAATGACAGTTCGCGTATCACGGTCGAGAAGGGTCAGCTCAATCTCGCCGTCGTACTGCTCGATGGTCCAGTCGAAACAGTGGTTGTAGTCCAGCAGAATAAACGGTCGAGACTCGTCAGGGATGTTGATAAGAATGCGCTTGTCGTTGGAATCCTGCGTGTCGAAGAGTTCTGGGATGTCGTTTACAGTCTTCATGGTGTGGTCTCCTTAAAGTCGGGCAAGGGAGGGGCTCTCAGATTCGAAGATCCAAGAACCCCTCCCCGGAAAATACGAGAAGTCTATTACTCCTCGTAGCCGTCAGGAACTTCCGGTCCGAAGTCCTGGTTGTACTCGATATCGAGCTCGTCCTCACGAATGGTGATGTACATCGTCTTGAGGTACGCCTTCACCCCTCGAGCGTTCTCCATCTCCCACTCGTAAGGGTTGATGGTCAGATCGATCTTCTCGATATCGGTGTAGTCGATAAGGTTGACTGTGTCCTCATCAATAACCGTCCGCTTGCGCCCCTGGTTAGAGATGAAGATAATGCGCGGAGGCTTGACTCGGTAGGAAACCTCTACGGGAAGATGGAACGCCGGATCCTCATCAGGGTCTCGCTGCTTGAGAGCCTTGACGTTGAATCCCATTCCGCTGAGCTCGTCCGCCTCGTTCTGATTGAGGAGAATGGAGAATGTCCGCTTCCCTCCAGACGGGTTGAACTTGGTGGGGGATCCTGCGAAATTGCGGAATATGATCCGGACATTACGAAGTGTGACGTCGTTCATTTGGGTACTCCTGTGGTTGTAGTCTAACGTGTTCTGCGATCCCTGAAGACAGATGCGCCATCCAATATGACGCCTTCAACAAGGCCAAAGCATTCATTCGAGTATCTTCCTCGTCAAGAACCGCTTCGGCTGTCCTGTTGATCTTCTCCAGAGTGATTCGGATTTGCTTCATTCGGGAAGACTTATATCGGGCCCCTAACTTGAGAGGCCCGACACAGTCATCGTCGCTCTTCGAGCACATTCGCGATTGCGTCCTCAATCTCGTTGAGAATCTCGGCTTGCCTCGTAGGCTCAACGTTCCGCCAGAAGTCGACGTGGACGAAAATATCCGCTGAAGGCGCGCTGTCCTTCATGGTTGACCGTCGGCTTTCGGTGGAGATGTTGAATCCTCGAATCGTGAGATTCTTACCATCCAGGATATCGACAGCGTTCATCAGTTGTACTCCTTAATAATCTCGGCAACAGCCTCGTCCAGCTTGTCCATGATAGCCTTCTTCTCTTCAATCGTCTTGCCGGGCTCGAAGTTCATAGTAACGGTCATCTCTCCAAAAGTCTCATCGGGAGAAATAACGCATACGATGCGGCTCTCGCCGGTCGTGACGAGCATCTTGCTCATGATGGTGTCCTTTCTTGTGAAGACCCTATCCGCTGTGTTGCGGATAGAATCTGATCTGAATCAGTGGGTGGTCATGGCGGGTCGAGGGGCGGCACCCCGATCTTCGGTTGGCTCTTCGCTCCAACGCCATAGAACGACGGCCAGCCGGGAGAGGCAAGCAATCGCAAAGAATAGCGAGAAAACGAAAATGGCAACACAAACATCGGTGATGCCGCCCGGTTCGATGGTGAACATGAGGCGTCCTTTCTGTGGTGGTCACTATGCCCCATGTTTTTGTCGCGAATATCAGTGCGCAGTCACGTATTCTCGAGGATCCTGAGCATACGACAACAGGCGATCGATCTCTTCAGGCTCGAGCTTCTCGAGGATCGTGGCGGGCATCACCTCGTCGTTACCGGACTGTAGGATCTGAAAGGGTGTCTTCTTGTCGTTGTCACTCATCGATCTCTCCGTTCGCTTCTAGTGTCTCCAACTTCTTGAGAAGCTCTTCGGCTTGCTTCTCCCAGATCGAGGACTGGTTTCGTTCCTCGAGAGCCATCTGCATGAGATGCCGAGCTGCGTTCTTGTGCTCGGTCATCTTGGTCATGCACTTGTCAATTTCCTCAAGCAGACTCATCGGCGTCCTTCTTCTTAGCGAGAACCTGAGACGCGTAAGACCTCGTGGCGTTAATTCCTTCCTGAATCATTCCGGCATATAGCTGAACGATCTTGACGAAGTCGATACGTTCTAGGCTTCCTTGGGTGAGGTGGAACACGATATCCACTCCGCCGTCTTCGGTGTCGACAACCTTTAAGTCGTCGGGGTTGTACAGACTCACTTCGTCTCCTTCGGAAGTCGGTTTGTGACCGTGTGACACTCCTTAGGAACCAGGAGAATATCGTTATTCGCCCGAAAGCGGAACATGACCCACTCGTCCTTAGGATAACGGAAGACCTGCCCGCCTTCATCCGCGAATCGAAACTCGCCGGCCTTGGTGGGAAGCGGGGTGACGTTCCGCATACAAGTACCCGTGCCATCCGCCGGGTCAATAACCACGATAGCGATCTTGGGGCGCTTGTCGTCCATATACAGCTTCTCGTCTGCGGTGGACAGGCTGTTGGCGCTTGTAATATAGAAAGAGGTGCTCATTTTCGAATCCTTTTCGGAATGTTGTACTCGTCGATCAGTGCGTCTAGAAAATCGCAAAGATCTTCGTTCATTCGGTCGATTGTCGCTCGGTTACGAACCTTGGGGATCGTGATCTCGATGGTATACCCATTAGTGTTCCCCCCACGGGGAAGAACCCTCGATTTTACTCGAAGAGTCTTCCCCATGGAGTTCTTAATCCACTTACGGGCAAAGGTAAGCTCTTGCGCAGGCTCCCCTTCATCATCGTCTCCGATCTGGGCAAGAATATCCGCAGCGGAAACAATGAGGCTCATCGCCGACGCATCTCCCTAACGAAGATCCAGATAAGCCACAGACCACTTGTGATCGTGATCATGAAAATGTCAAAGAGGAAGTTTCCGAGACCGTAACGTCGTCCCATGATTGTTGTCCTTTCAGGCTGCCTTGACGAATTCCTCGAAATCGCCAAACTTGTTGATGGTGGCCACTGCCGTATCGACCAGCGACCGTGCGTAAGTCTTATCGATCCATTCGGGCTTGTTCGCCTTCTCGATAAGAGTTGCGTCCTCCCACTTGTATCCCTTGGTACCGGTGACGTCCGCATAGGTCTGGGTCTTCTCATTGTAACGCTTCAGGGCTCCACCCGGAATACCAGGCTCGTCCTTCACGGGAACAAAGAGACCGACTCGACCGATGAAGCTGAAGTGGGAGTGATCCGGGTCATCTCTCTGAATATACATCTTCGAGGTGACCGACTTAGCTTCGCAGTAGTCACGGAATGTGAGCTCCTCATGGGAGAAGAGCTGCTTGAATACGACCGGGTGCTGGAACTGTGCCCCGGTGGCAGTCCAATCGCCGTCCTTATACTTTGCAATATAAACGGCATCGTTGACGAGACACATACGCTCATAGGTGGCCTCGTGCTCGAACTCGTACCCATACTTCTTCCCGAAGTCAATAACCTTCTGAATAATCTCAGGAGTTGCCTCGGGAATCTTGATGGAGTCCGTCTTAATATGTGCGACGGTGAACCCTTCATTCTCGACGTACTCGAGAAGATCCACCATGAACAAAGCACCCCGCTTGGCGACGATGTTATCGACGTTCCTCGGGTCACGGAAGGCGTTCGGGAACTTAGCAGCTGTCAGACCGTAGACACTGTTGATAACAATCTTCAGCGAGTCCGCAAGCGCCTTGTTGTCCACACCCTCATCGAGGAACTGTGAGAGAACACCGTTCAGAAGAGTGCGGGCCTTCTCGTGATCGCCACGCTTGATGGCGACTCGAGCCTGCTTGATCTCCGAATATCGCTTCGTGTACTCATCCCCGAATAGGTTGAGGTTCTCGATGCTGGAGGGGTGCATACTGGCAACGTCGAGGAGCGCAACGTTGTAGTAAATGCCCGGCTTCGCATGGACGAACCCACCCTCACCGGTAACGAAGCCTTTATAGGTAGACTCCATACCGAGGATACGGCCCTCATCATTCACCTTCTGTTTGTACTCGTATCCGGGGAACTCCTTCCGCAGGTCTGTATAAACAAACTGGCTCTGCGGATGGCGGTTGTTTCCAAATACAATCTTGGTAGTGTGAGCGTTTGTTGAGGCATTGATCGGAAGCCCCGAGATCTTAGCCAGAATCTCTCGAGCGACCCAATCCTCATGACGAGCGTCGAAGACCGCTTCGGTAGCAATAACATCGTTATCACAGTACTCAGCGACCTTGATCCACTTGTCCTCCGGAACGGGCTCATCCCAAGGATAGTCCAGCTCCTTGTGTACCAGACCGAGTTCGATCTCCCACTTCTTGAGGGACTGCTTCTTCGAGGCGAAGTCGTAAATATCCGCGTAGCTCATGTTGTAAGCCTCGGCGAACATTGCGTCCTTCTCGCCGTTGATGATCCGCTGGCTCAGCTGGAACAACTCGTAGTTGTTGTAACCGAGCATTCGTCCATACATGATATGGTTATCGTACCGACGGCAGTTGAACCCAACCAGCTTGAACTTGAGAAGCGGCTCAAGCTCTTCCGCAGTCGGGTTGATCATCCGAGCGACCTTCTTGGATCCCCTGACCTTCCAGTTCACAAGGAACAGGTTGGGGAACACCTCGACGTCCCAGAAGACAATATCGCCATCCGGATCTTTGCGCTTCTCCTGGACAATCTCACGGAACTCCTCCTCGTTCTTCTTGCCGCAGAAATGCATCTGCTCGATAAGCTTGAGGCAGTACTCGCTCTGATTGGTGGAGTTCGCAGCGAACCGAATAACGGTCGGCTTCATGACGCGAAGGTCGTAATCCATACCCTGCTCGTACGCATCGTCCAAGACCTTCTTGATGAAGTCCACAGACGGACGAGTGGCTGGATGGATCTCCTTCTTAAGGTTTCGAACAATAAGATCTCGGAGCGTGTCCTCGTTCTTCATCACCTGAACATCGATCACTTTGCGCTCCTTGAGTGGTAGCCCCTCCGATATCGTCGCAACCGGTATATCATTGCATAGCGACAATCGACGCCGGAGACTAGCCTTGCCCGAGAACACCTTGACTTCGATGTTGTCGTCGTACATGGCTGAGAGCTGCGTAGGATCGCCCTCGTAGATGTAGTGGAGGTGGATGCCGCTACCGCCTTTACTATACTCTGCATAGGTTGGCGGCCACTTGGACGCAGCTTCGAGATTGCGCTCCTTACTCTTTTCGCCGTCGACCTTAAGATCGAAATCGATGACGATATGATTGACCGGCGGTCTGACGTAGTGCTCTTCCTTCGTGTCGATGTCGCTGAGAACGGTGTCCACACTGTCCCATTTGCTAGCAGGTATTCCGTCCCGCGCCAACTGAGCAGGACAACTAGCGAGATCATCGTCAAGAAGAGACACAGACTTATCCAGTTCAAGACGGTACTCCTTCTTGGGTTCTGCGTGCAATTCTGTGATGTTGAACAGGTCGAGCTTGATTGACTGGTAGAAGTTGTTAACCTTCGATCCCGAGTCAGTTCGAGACTGTTGCTTGAAAATATGGAAGAACGCCTTGAACTCGTCCTTGAACTTGTTCTTAGGCATCCGATTGATGTTGCTCTCCTCGCAGTATTCCTGATACCGAGCATAAGCGGATCTGAGTGAGATTCCGCCGTCAAACTCGTCAAGATTATCCTCCACAAATGCGTACAAGAAGTTTGTCTTGTACATCATTGAGAGGGGTTTATATGCGTCATAGTAATGAGGACCATAATGCTTATAAACCTCGATGCAGTGCGTAGCGAGCTCACCGAGATGAGCGTAGATATCACGAACGAGTTGATCGTACTCACCATGAGGAACACGGTTTCCCGAAGGACAAATATCGATCAACCTCCGGATGAGTCCAGACTTGGTGTCCGTAATATGGATCGGAGAGTTGGTGCCCATGAAGACCATACAGTCGAACTTCATCTCGTAAGCCGACTTGAACTTCTCATCAATGGGCATCTTCTCGTGCGCGATAAGGCTGTTGAGAACCGTGTTATCAGCAATACGAGAAAGATTACCATCATGCTCTAGAGCGACGAGAGGGTTCGAAGCAAGCGGTGCCAGAGCGAAACGGTTGTTCCCACTAGCAAGTGCCTGCGACTTGAACGAGGCAGAATATCCCTCGAACAATCTCTCGATGATGTTGATGATCGTCGACTTACCCGAGCCGCCCTCACCGTAGAAGACGAAGAACTTCTGGATCCACTTCGAATCGCCTTCGAATATAGATCCAATAGCCCATTCAATCTTACGACGGTTGTCCTCATCATACAGGGTCGAGACAAGTTTGTCCCAACTATCGGTCGGACCAGACTTCAGAGAATATGGAAGTCTCTTACTCGCATAGTCTTCACGACGAGGTTCGTCGTCCGCAAAGACCAGTTTCCGATCCAGTTGTGTAAATGAGTCAGGGAGGTTCTTGATCCATCGACGATAGATCGTCCAACTCTGAGAATTATACGAACTCATCAAGGAAAGGTTAACATCGCCAGAAAGCTTACTCTGTTGCTCCTGATAGAGCTTCGTAAGCTCAGCGTCAACCAGCTCCTGAAGGTCGTACTCTTCCGTAGACCACAGACCCTTACGAGGGTCCCACACAGCGTAGAAGTCGCCACCTCGGACCATCACGTCAGTCATGCGACCAACGCGGAACGATGGGGTCACCCGCCACTCGTTCTTCTTGCCCTGCTGGACTGTCGCTTTCACGAAATCCATCGCGGCTCCTTTCTATCAAATGCGATACGTGGCCCTGATCCAGTAGTTCGCCTGGGTCCACATGTCAAGCTCGCTTTGGACCGGAATACGGCCCTCGAGCTCGGGGAAGTTTAGATATGCCGAATCCGGCAGAGGGAAGAACGAACGTCGTCCATCCATAAGTTCTGACAGAATATGCTCAACCTCGAGCCGGGGCTGCCCAGCCGGCTCTTGGAGCTCTGCATCAGAATACTGCTCGAGACCGGCGTTCTGGAGAAGTGTCCAGAACCATTCGACCGGATTCGAGATACGAATAGACAATCGTTCGCTCAGAGATACCAAGACCTCGAGAATCGAGACCTCAGAATCAACCCAGGACTGCGGCACATCCCGCTGAGTCTCATACGCAAATGTCTCACGCATGTACTGAGCATGACCCACCTGGTTGTCGTCCATCACGTGCCAGACGACGAACTCGCTCTGGAAGAGAATCTCGAGAAGAATCCAGTGAGTCTTCGCAAGATTCTTAGTGAAGCGATCCATGCCCGTCTTCTTGACGAGCCACTCAAAATATACTTCAGTCAAGGGTCTTCACTCGATTCATGGGGATCTCCTGCTCCTCGAGAAACTCCTCAAGACCGCAGTTGTGGAAGAACAGCTGAATATCAGTCTCTTCACGGAAGTTGCGAAGATACTTCACGCTTCGAGTCTCGTCAACATCGAAGTCAACCATATCGTCGATGGCGTTCTCGATGTAAGCCTTGGCTCGAATATCGGGAATGATGGACTCGTCGTCCGCAAGGAACAGAAGGTTGTCATCAGCCAGGTAGTGCATCTCGAAACAGGGGAACTCTCCCCAACCACGCCAGAAGCTGTCTTCGGTGACGCGAATGATAGGAAGCTCATGCTGCTCGTAACCCATGTAGAGCTTCATGACTGCCTGCGCCTCGTCATCGAACATATATGCGTCCACCGGCGGATCCGGGTCGATCGGCATATCGATATCGTCCTCGAGAGGAGCGACCTGGTCGAAGTCAGGCGGGTTGGTCCACAAGGATCCGCGCTGTTGATCCTGCATCGCCTCATACTCGTGTCCGGGGATCGGACGACCGAGCATGTCGGTGTGCTTGGACTTCACCGGCTTGACTTCCTCACCATTCTTGATCCTATCGGTCTCAAGCTTGAGCTTGGTCTCGTAGAAATGACGAATGGCTTCAACTTCCTCGGAGAGACGAGCTTCGTGCTCCTTCTCTGCGAAATGACGAGCCGTTAGGGCTCCAACGAGAGCACCGACCGCAAAGGCCAGCGCCACCTTCACGGTGGTGTTCATTTTAGTGTCCTTTCTTTCCTAGTTCTTAGATCTGGTCCCAGATGACGCCCTGGACGTTGGGGTCGATAATCCAGGAGCGGTAAACCTCGGTCGAGTCACCATCACCGACGTAATCATCGATATAGTCACCGATGTTAAGATCCACGTAGTTATCGCCGTTCCGATCGTAGGTCCAGCCAACCACAGCACCAGCAGGAGTACGGCTGATACCAAGGGCATCGTAAACCTCATTGAGGAAGACATGGCCTCGGGCCACGAGGCGATCGTTGAAATATGCCTGGGTAGTTGAGAGCATGATCTCATCGTGATCGCGATTGCCCTCCCAATCCTCGCAGCCGGGGCCGTAAACCCGAGCATAGGGAGACAGGCCTTCGATATCGATCCGATGCGGTCGAATGCCCATCGCCTTGAGATCTTCGAGATCCTTGACGATGGGTTTGTCATCACCCGCCTCCTCAGGAACAAACTCGTCCTGAGAGCGCTCGTTGACCCAGTTCTGCATCTTGCGGACACCCTCAGATCCGAAGACCTCAGCAATGCCAGCCTTGTAGTTCTTGAGAGCGCGGTCTACGGCAGAATATGCCGCGACAAGTCCGAGGTAACGACGAGTCTGAATGGCGTGTCCAGAGACAATAAGCGCCGCACCGCACGTCGTGAACAGAAGAGTCTTGCGATATGCGAAGAGGAAGTTCTTGGCAATCTTGGCGCCGAGAATACCCTTCGCCGAGATATAAACGCGCTTGTCCTCCACGGTCTCGCTGGTAATGGTCGACCAGGCGCCAAGGTGCGCGGCAAGCTCTTCGTTCTCGGAGGCAGCCGAAGTCTCGAGAGCCGCAGACACGACTCCGGCGCTCATTGCAACGATTCCCGAAGCAATGAGGATATGCGGCGAGTGCTTGCTGAGTTTCATTCCGACCTGTGAGAATACACGGGTCACAGTTGAAGTATTCATGGTTCTCCTTAGTTCTTGATCTTGCCGCTAGCGACAAACTTCTTGAAAATGGCGACGACTTGAGCGTCATTCATCTTGTCGACGCGCTTCTGCCAATGCTGTCCGTATAGCTCACGAAGCTTCTGCTTCATCTCAAAAATACTCATCAGATCTTCACAGGCCTTTCAAGGTCGAGGATGTATCCGTCACGAACACGGCGGACCTGAGCTGTAGCGAGCGTTCTCCACCCCCAGTTCTCGTCCACATGAGTTGAGGTGATCCCAGCGAGGTCAAGTAGATCACCGACGGTTGCGATGTCGAAGTTCTTAATCTGATCATTGAGCCTATCCAGGACCTCATAGGCCTCAACACGGCTGGTAAACACAATCTCGCCAAAGTCGTGGCTTCGTCGAGCCTCTCGCGACAGTTCTCGGCGGTCACCAGGACCATCGTCTGGAGGCGTGACTCGAGATCCTGAGCTATAGACTCGGTTGTAGGGTGTGTAGCCGCGCGTAGAGATCCGAGAACTCGACATGGGACGCCCTCGAGATTCTCCATAAAGTGCTCGCTCGATCGCGTTTGTAACCACATCTGAAATGAGGGACTTTGCGGTTGGGATGACAACATCTTCGAGCAGGAAGCTACCAATAGATCGGGCGTCATCTGCGATAAATGCGCTTTTGACACGACGGATGATGGAAGGCTTCCGCTGAACAGCAGAATTGGTGACGGGTTGTAGTTTCTGCTTCCCGGGCTCAGTGGTTTCATCCTTCTTAGGCTCCTGGTTTGACGGGAAGCTATCGCGAGTTGGAATATCGCTCATGTGTGGTCTCCTTAAAATGAAAGACCTATCCACCGTGTTAGGATGGATAGGAAATAGTCACTCGGACTCGTCTTCTTCAGACTCGTCACGAACAGCGGCCTTGACGTTTGTCACGATGTCGCGAATCATGCGGTAGTTGGTATTCACGAACCGGTCGGTAACCGTCTCAGAGACGACAAAAGAAATCGCGTAGCGACCGACCGCAAATGCAATCTTCGCAGGGAGTTTTACAGGTGCGGGAGCGATGGCGACGAGAGTCTTACTGACGACTGAGTCGACGGCCCACCAGATCGGGAGACCAACGAGACCTTTGATAGCTGTCTCGGGAGTCATGTCAATGTTGTTGTCCATGATGGTGTCCTTTCAAATATGAGTATGGGGTGGTCATTATGGAGTATGTATTTACCGCGGGGCCCGCCGATCTCAACGAGCCCCGTCAGCAAATATGATCACTCACCCATGAGCTCCTTGCGCACATCCTCGGTCAGAAGCCCGCTATCGAGCATCTTCTTCTGAGACTCGTTGAGCTCGGCAGAGATTCCCGATGGCATGATCTCATTGAAGAACGTCTCCATAGAGGACTGGTTCTCAAGAAGGTCGAAGAGAAGGTCCTCGAACGCCTTAGACTGGGCGAAGGCCTCAGTCTGCTCAGCATTCTTGACGAAACGACGACCGTCCTCAGACTTCTTACCATAAGCCCCGAGAAGGAAGCTCTTGAAGAACGAATAGATCTTGAAGTTGTCTCCCTCTCGCATCAGATTAACGAGATGGTTTCGAAGACCTCCCTTAACAGAAATCTCCTGCTCGAGGATCTCACTCTTCGAGTAGTGGAAATATGCAATCTCCACGTACTTGTTACCGTCGAAGTCCTCGGCTACGATCTCTCGCTTGAGCATGGTGTCTACCTTTCTGTTGTGTGTAAAAATGAAAGACCCATCCACCGTGTTAGGGCAGATGGGTATGGTTCACTCTTCCTCTGAAGAGGTCTCCGGCTTGGCTTCAACAATCGTGGTCACGAGGTTGCCGTCTTCGTCCTCCGTAGTGGTGATCTCGACAGAGTCGTCCTCGATAGCGTCCAGAATCTTCTCCTTAGGCGCAAGAGCGATCGCTACAGCACCAGCTGCAATAGCAACCCCGCCCCAAACGAGGAGGGGGTGATTTGCAGTGAATGTTGTAACAGCGTTCAGCGCCCGGGATGCGAAGTTGGGCTTCGGGGAGTCCTCGTCGATGGCGTTTACGGTGGCGGGCTCGACAACGACCTCGGGCTGAGTTGTGTCAGACATTGGAGTGTCCTTTCTGTGGTAGGTGGTCATTATGGCAAATGTTTTCCTCGCGGGTTACCCGACTTTCCACCAGTCGGCGGTCGGCTCTTCCTTGAAGCGGATACCCACAGCGGGTCGTCCGTCAGGCGTGAGCAGACCCATATAGTCGACTTCGCACTTGGAGTGGATCGTCCACCCAAGCTGATCACCCATAGCATTCTGCTCAAGCTGAACGAGACTATAGAAGTCGTTAAGACTTACTGGATTTCCTTGGATGAGATCGAAGTTGATATCGTTAACAGCCTTCTTGATATCTTCAAGAGTACTGTCGAAATACCTACCAGAGTATGTGTCGTAGCACAGGAACTTACCGTCTCCGACGACAAAAGTCTCCTTGGCAGGTCCTTGATATACCTTTCCTTCACGCTGCTTCCGAGCCAGGAGCTGATCGCTCTCCTCGAGGGTCGCTTCGTCCGTAAGGTTTCGAATGTCCTCTCGGTAGTGGGTCACAGCCTCCGCAGCCAGCGAATATGCAGCTGCAAGAGCGGCGCGACGACGAGCTGATACAACGTTCGCCGCAACGATGCACGAAATGGTCGCAGCGCCCAGCACAGCCGCTGGAATGTACAGCTTCCAGGTAGCGCGTACCTTATCGCGGAGGGTTGCCTCTTCTGGGAGATCATGTAGGCAATCCCGGATGGGCACGGCCGCACGATACGCTGCGACGGAAGTTCCGACCACGCCAGCCACTGCGAATCCTGTGAGGATATGTGGGGCGTTTCGATTGAGAACAGCGAGAGCTGGACGTATGGTTTTCTGGATGGTGTTGACATTCATGGTTCTCCTTTGGTAGTGTCGTAAAATGAGACCCTATGCTCTATGTGGAACAGCTAGAGCATAGGGTTTTTCTCACATCCTCGTGGTGCTTTCTATATGGGCTCCTTTCGGAAATGGTGGTCATTATGAGTCGTGTTTTTCCCGCGGTGTAGACGTTTCGTGGGTTCCAACGATTGTCGCCAAAACAATCATGATGATCGTGACCCAAACAGCCACCACCATTAACACTCCGAAATACGCATTAGGCGCTGCGTTCCACATGATGGGTGCGGTAACCAACATCGAGAGAAGGCCCATGACAATGATGTAGGTGTAGAGAACTGCGACTAGAGGTTTCATGGTTGTCACTCTCCCTTAGAATAACCGATGGCGTCGAAGAACAGGATGAGGATAATGGTGGTGAAGAACCATATGGCGACCGCCTTACCGAATATACCGAAGACGCTATGGAATAGAATCCCATAGACGAGTAGCCCATACATTCCTAGGATGAGGGATACTCCGAGCCATCCGGCGATGTCCCTATACATGGTAGCTCCTTTCAAAAAACTCTATCCGCCGGGTTAGGGCAGATAGAGATCGATCACTTGTGGGTCGGTTTGCACTGGCAGAACTTGGACGTCTTGGGGCTCTCGGGAGCCTCGGGCACGTCGGCAAGGACTACGCGCTCGGTCTGGAGCTTACGATTTGCAATCATACTTTTCATCGTACGGTCCAAGACACGGTTGACGTAGAACTTACCGGCGATGCCGACAGCAAGGCCAAAAGCGGTGGCGACAATCTTGGGGTTCATTTGGTGGTGTCCTTTCAGATAGGTGGTCATTATGCTACATGTTAATTTCGCGATCTGAAAATCCACCCCGGGAATTTTTGGGTTTTTGAAAACCTGATGGCCCGCGTCAAAGCCCTATACGCTATGGTGTGAATATAACGTACAGGGCTTTGAGCGGTTCATGGTCAGATGCGAATCTTCGACACGAACCCTACAGCCTTCGAAACAACCGGATGAAGCTGCTCGTAATTCAAGATAAGCAGAATCCCGCTCACCGAAGCACAGGCCGATAAGACAGCATCTGGACTCGGAATCCACCTCTTCTTCTGGTTGAGGGAATGGAGAGTCTTGATGTCGTCTAGGACGGCTTTATACTCGGGTGAGCCAGGAAGATGCTCCTCAAGCATATACTTAAGAGCTTCCTCTTCGGCGACTTCGGAAAGCGAAGGGGTTTTGTCAAACATGGCGGGGCCTTTCGTGAGTGGGGCTCATTAAACGCCAAGTTTTTATCGCGTCTCGGGGTCCATTCGACGAACGTCCAGAGTCATGACGCCTCGCTTGAGAACATCCTCGGTGGGCGTCTCGATCTTTGCGTACGTCTCGTTCTCGGGCGTCACGTGGAGCACCCCGTCCTTAGGCGGCTCGTAGTTCTTGCTCGAGAGACCGAGCAGAGCACCCAAGAAGGTGTCAATCGCAGTGATCGTGGCAGCGACCTCAGTCGAGGCGGGGAGGCCCCAGATCTGAGCAACTGTCAGATAGAGAGTTGCGGTAGCGGGCAGAACGATGAGAGTCACAAACTTCAGTCGGTCATACCACTGGTTACTCAGAGTCATTCTCTCTCCTAAATGCTGCGGCCTTAGACTTTCTTCGGAAATCTCTAGTGATCTCCATTGGTGTGGAGCGCTTGATCGGCAACTCCTTCACCTCTTCAAACAGCTTTTCAGCGAGGCCGTTTCCGCCGAATGCCGAATATGGCTTGATGAGGTACTTGACGAGATCGTCATATTCATCTTTGAGAATATAACCACGATCCAGATAGGTCATACACAGATGAACTATACGATCGTGAGCGAGCCCCAGCATGAGTTGGGTCTGGGCGTCATGTCGGGCTGAACGAGCCTGAATAAACGCCCAGAAACCACTACTCGCTAGAACTGAAGCCGAAATCGTAATAACGAGCTCCAGTGCATGCGGCACGGATACCTCCTACGTGTATGGGACCACCAAGGGATATGATCCTACCGCTCTGGCTTGGGTTAGCCGATTGCGAATACCGGACGGACGCCGTGAGTCTCGTTCTGGACACCATCCCCTGAGAACCGAACAGTCGAGCCCCCTCCGATGTTGCTAGCTTCAGCCCCATAAACACTGTATGTGTTAATATAGGTCTGATCCCGAAGCCAGAAATCAGAATCCCCAGGATTCCAACCCATAGAGAATAGCTGAAGCTGTCGACTAGAGACCTCATGAAGTCCGTCAGAACCGATCCCCGAAGTCGCAGAGACTCGAGTCCCGTAAATCATGATCTCATTAGGAATGATGTACTTAACTCGGGGGTCAATCGACTTCGACTTGATAGTCGGGGAAACGAATCCGCCGCCCTCATTCATCTGAGACTGATACGAATCGACGTGTAACCGGATCGTATTGCTATCGAACACGCGAATCACATAGTCATCGCAGCCGTTAATGTTCTGCCAGACCTTAGATCCCCAGAACGAGTTAGTCGACGAGGCGGTCGTATCGTACATCTGCTGTCGATACAGAGGACGATCGGGCATAACAACGATATGTGGAGTAGGCAAGGCGTTGTTGACATTCCAATAGTTGAAATCAACAATACGCCACGCCATGTTGTTGTTGAACCAATAATCGCCCAGCCAGAGACCTTCAAACGTCCCCGAGGTGATCGCCTTATGTTGTTCGGGCGAGATCCGCACGCCGAGATTTCGCCCTCGAATGATGTTCTTATGCATCTCGGGGCTCCCGGTCAGGAGAGCGAATACGAGATCGTCAGCAAGGATCGTCTTGGTTCCTCGATCACCGTCGGTGATGAAGACATCATTGGACTTGACAGTCTTAACCCTTGCGAAATCCTTAATCTTCATAATAGACCTTCCTCAACCAACGCAGACGCACGCCATATACCATGAGGTGCCATTTGAGTTGATGTAGTTAGAAATTCGCTTCTGGCAATCGACCGCCAACCAGCTAGTCGCGAGTATGGGATCACTCAGCAGCTTGAAGCGGTCGCGAGGGAGAAGTTCCGCGGAGGTGTCGCCATTCGTATCATAAATACGATCCGGATCGATCTTGAACAGACGGTATTGAACATTCCCGTTCTGGGGGTGAGAGTCTGACCCGACTAGCGAGCGCATAGAAACCACGCGGTTTCCAAAGACCTCAACTTCATTCGGCAGAAACACACTGACCATCTTCTCGGGCGCTGACGCTATAATACCGTTATTCACAGAAGCTGAATTATGCTTGTAGATCCCGACGATCGCAGCGCCATTAGCCCACCAGTGATCGATACAGGTACTCTGAATATCTGATGCGCCAGTGATGGCGAAATTACTGCCCCAATATCCGCTAGCATTGGTGTTGGTTGAATACATCGCACCGCGAGTGGTTCCGCTCGTGCAGCAAAGAACCATGTGATTACGCGTCACGCGTCCGGGCTGCTTGTAGTAATTGAAGTCAACAATATACCACTTGCGATTATTCTTGTCCGTATACCAGTCTCCAATTACCGGGGGTTTCCAAAGCGAATCGACCCCAGCTGGCTTATACTCGTAGTTGCAGCCAGCTCGAACCCAAGCGATATCAGCTTCGGGAATTGCTCCCGTAGGGTGTTGAGCATCAGCGTTCCGACCCCAAGTAGTTCCGCCGTTAGGGTATGGGTTGGTCGCCATGAATGGGTTGACAACCATAGCCAGCAGTTCGAGCTTAGACACCTGGTTCAGAATAATGCCCAAACCCTTACCCGGAGCCCCAGTAGGACCCTTTTCTCCCTGAGGCCCCTGAGGGCCGGGAGGACCGGCAGGCCCCTGAGGACCGATAGGACCAGCTTCGCCCGTAGCTCCCTGAGGACCTGGAGCGCCTGTAGGACCGGGGAGTCCGTTAGGACCGGCGTCGCCTCGAGGGCCCTTTTCACCGGGAGGACCCTTATCGCCAGTCGGTCCCGCAGGCCCCTTATCGCCAGTCGGACCCTTAGCGCCGGGAGTACCGCCTCCACCAGCCCCTCCAGCACCAGGAGGCCCAGGAGGCCCCTGAGGGCCGGCGGGACCACGTTCGCCCGGATCACCTTTTGGACCACGTTCGCCGGGATCACCTTTTGGACCACGTTCGCCGGGAGCGCCGTTCTGGCCGGGCTCGCCCTTGGGTCCGGGAGGACCCTGCTTACCCTCGATACCGCCACCAACGTCGCTGATGACGTAGCGCTTAAGGTCCTCCATATATAGCGTGTTCGTACCGGTATCAGTATCGACCACGAGAGCGTCCGCAGGGGACGTGTTGACTCGGTCGGGATACTTGCCATTCCACCGAGTAGGCTTAATATCAGGCATCGATTACCCCTTACTGCAACTTGTAGACTCGTCGACCGATAACTGGAGAGCCCATAGAATCGAACAGTGTGAGACCGTTATTATCTTCGATGGTATCGTAAATAAGGCGCTCGTCATCCGAGCCCTCGCCGAGAAGCTCCCTCATTCGGTCGATCTGCATCTGAAGCTTTGCCGCCTGGTTACCAGACAGCTTGTCTTCCATATAGAGAACCCACTCGTCGTACTTCTGCTTGAAGCTGGCGAACAGGTCCCTCTTCGCGTCATCCGTCACCTTCTGAGCGTCTGTAAACCAGTGCTCCCAGGAAGAACGCCACTCGTCGACTAGCGTGTCGATCTGCAACGTCTGGAGCGGCCCCGTGATGAACGGGCAGGACGACGTCCCTCGGTTGTTGACGATCGACCAGGCGTAGATGTTAGGAACCCCTCGGGTCACTCGAACATATGCGAGAGGGAACTGCCCCTTAACGTTTGAGTTATACAGAGCGGGTCGCTGCGGACTCTTGGACGGGGTTCCCTTGATCGCCTTGAACTCGGATCGTCGGACTGTCGGGTTCTTGTCGACCTCGATAACGATGGCGTCGATACGATCGTAAAGCGTATCCGGACCATCGATATTCAGTCGGAAGTCCTCGCTGTTGTCGATCCACGTATCCATGAACCAGGCTCGCCCCGGCTTGATGGTTACGAATGATCCCGTGGTAACATTGTTTCGTCCCGCAGAGACCTCGAGGGCCTGCCCGACGTTGAGGAAGATACCATCGGTAATGATCCCTCGAAAAAGCGATCCGAACTGATCAGCGGAGTATTTTCGGTCCCCATTCGTGGAACTATAAAAGCCATAAGTAACCGCCATAGTTACCCCTCTTGATTGTAGTAGGTTTCGAATGTGGGGTATTCATTCCAACCCTCATCGGGGGTGTATGAACGAATATACTCAGTCACTCGACCGACACTCATGATGCCAAGTCGGTTCTGGATTTGGACGACATCTCCCATTTTGAAGTCCTCGCCAAACTTCCACTGAGAAGTGGGGACTAGCTCGCCATCGTAGACACTTGTTACGGTGTGATCGACCAACTTCTCTCGTCCGCGCTGCTCGAGCATGGCGAGATACTCTTGGGCAGAGATGATCTTGTTATCCGCATCCTTACTCTGAATATCTCGAGCATCGATGAATATCTCTTTTCGACGCCACCCCGAGTTAGTCCTAGCCTGGAAGATCGCAGGAGTTCCCTTTCGGTCCGCCCAACGACCCTTTCGGTCTTTACCCTCACCTTCACCAGCGACATACGCGATAGTCTTCTCTTTCTCCGCCGACGTCAGATACTTAGTCTTCCTAAGATTGTCGTAGTCGGGAGAGAAAATCACATACGGATTCTTTTGCTGGTTGAAATGTCTCTCTACACCCCAATAAAGCTGGAACTGGTATCGTTCCATACGAGGAAAGGTTGGACGATATGGCATTCGATAGCCGACATGTCGTTCTTGACATAGCTTTTGGATAAGCTCGAGGCAGTTATCGCCGGTATACTGAGCGCTGATCTTTCCGCCTTGATCGGCCGGCATGTTTTCAGGCCAGATCCAAGTCAGCTCATTCATCTTACGGGCGGAATTCTGAGGATTCAAGACGTTCTGATTCAGAATACCAAAGATGACATTCATGAAGCTGTAGTTGACGATCATCGTCGTTGGAATGATCCGACGGTCTAGAAGCGAGTCATACGTCCGCCCTTTAAGTGTCACATAATCGCCCTGATCCTCGTCCGTGGTCATCTCGATCGATTCGATGAGCATGTAGTCGCCGGATGCAGGGAAATAAATCCCATCGTGATGTTCGATGGGACCCTTCATAGCCTCGTCGGCCGGAATCTTCAACTCGAAGTCTCCGCACTTATTGTATCGAACCGTCCAAATTGCGGAGCTAATCTTGTCGATGACACGTTTGGTATTCATGTCATAATCCACGAGAAATACGTGCATATTATACTCCAGAATATCGAACTTCGACCTCGAGTGAGACCAACATATTGTCTCGACCCTCTTTGGCTTGGAAATACAGGACGTTCCGTCCAGGTCGGACGGTAAGCCAATCGTTATTCAGCGGAATGCACTGGATAATGTTGATCTCATTCCATGTTCCGGCCCTGCGAAGCGTAACGTGTTTGTTTCCCTGCTGCGAGGTGATCGTTACGACGTCGCCTTTATCGAGTTGTGTCTTTTGACCAATACGATCGAAGTATTTGGTGTCGACATAGAACTTTTCAGCAGTAAATCGATTCCAAATAGAGAAGTCCTTAACCGTACCAGTCGCAGCGACCGTGATGGTTACTCCGGTTTCTGCGTCACCCGAATAATCGATAAGAGTCTCAGACTCTGACTTTCGTTTAGAGATCTCGATCGTCGGACTAGTCGGTGTCGGGTCCTGAAACTCGAACTCCATATTTGGCTCGTCGAGCTGGAAAGGGAATACCTCATAGCGGCTAGCGCCGAGACCGTGAAAGAACGGATCAGGACAGATGATCGAAATAGCGACCTCTTCCTTCTCCGTAAATATAACCGGATCTATGGATTCAACCCAACCATTAATGCAAAGATGCCGATAATCGGTGTGAAACTCGAGTTTGACTTCGCGACTCGGCTGAAAAATGCGATAGAGCTTATGACGAGCGCGCTCCACGTCGGGTTGGGTCAGGAGACCCAGGGTGAGCGAGATGTTTCGCCCGCCCACCCTAGCGCCATTGAAAGCATCGCCGTCATTGGAAGCGATCGATGATGTATGAATGGTGGCTTTAGCGGGCCCAATGCCATCGACGTTGAGCACCGCTATACCATCTTCATAAGGATCGTTCAGTGTAAGCTCCAATCGCTCTTCCGCGTAGGAAATCGCAGCGATGGACTTAATCACCGGTCAAGAACCCCCTTAGCCATTGACAGCTGATTCTTCGTCTGGCGATAAATCTCTGTAGGAGACAACGCCTTCGGAGATGTGTTGTTCTGAATGAACTGAATCTGTGTGGGCTTCTGCACCCGTTTTTGCTCCTCTTCCAGAGCAAGTTGTTTACGCATGATCTCGTTAAGCATGTAGGTCGTGACGAGACGTCCGCCTCCATCGCGAATCCCCCATCCTGCGAGATCACGGTGACGTTCCTCAAACGAGCGCCATCCCTCAAGACTGACCCCCGCCTTAAACATTCCGGACGTATTCGAAAGAGCCTTACGAACACTCTTCATGTTTAGAACGGGTTTGATCTGAGGTCTAGCCAAGACCATCTCGTTGAGCTTCTGCTCTTCGACGGCCTTCTGGAAGGATTTGATCGACTTGATCGCCAACGTACGTGTAGACTTCTCAGCGTGAGGCGTATTGTTGTTCACACCTACGATGAAGCCCTCGACCACGTGCTTACCGACCTTCTTGAACTCTCGAGAAGGAGATTTAATCCCGAGGGCCCACTTGGCGGCTGCGAGGGCACCCTGGGCCATGCTGGACGCAGTATCCTTAACGGACTGAATACCATTATTAATGGCGTTCTTAGTTCCGTCAATGATGGCTTGTCCGATACCCTTAGCCTTCTCCTTGACTTCGGAGACCTGTTCCTGAAGTGCGAGCTTTCCCTGGTGGATGAACTCCTTGATCAGGTCTCGGATGGCCTTTCGGAGGGCCGGTCCATTATCGTGCAGCGCCTGAGTCATGGCGTTGATGAAGTCGATAACCAACTTCCAACCAGCGTCTACAATCTCAGGGAGCCTTTCACGAACAGCCCCAATGAAGTTGAGCACAATATCAATCGCGATGTTGGTGGCTTCACCAACGTGGTCCCGCATAGCTCGAAGGAAGGCCAGAATAATCGTCCAACCCGTATCGATGATGTTCGGGATACACGTCTTAGCCGCTTCACAAAGACAATTGATAATCGTAATGGCAAGCTCGGTGAACTTAGGCAGGAGTTCAATGCCCGCATCAATCATCGAACCGATGATCGTTACAAAGTTCGCCTTGATTGTCTCAACATTATTGGCGAGGGTCGTCGTGAAGTTGACAAATGCCTCGGCGAGGGTTGTTCCGAACTTCGGAATCGATTCTGCCAGAGCATCTAGCGTCGCCTTAAGAGCGTCGAGTCCGACGGTCCCAACTGCGACCAGCGTTCCCAACCCTGCGGCGAACAGAAACACGCCAGTTCCTGCCAAAGCCACAGCCAAACCGATGGCCATAATAGCTGCGGCAAGACCCATGAGTGGGAGAACCACAGGGGTCACAGCATATCCGGCGATCACGAAGACCGCTAGAGTACCCGCGAGCATCGCAAGACCCTTAGCAATCTCGCCCCAGGAAAGCTTACTGAAGCCCATGAGTACGGGATAGAGACCCATGAGGGCCGCAGCGACCACACCAAGGGCGATCGCACCGGGGAGAGCGAATGTCATAGCCGTAACGCCCGCAGCGAGAATCAACAGAGTCCCGCCGAGCATCACCATAGATTTACCAATCTCGCTCCATGACATCTTTCCCCACTTCTCCATGACTCCGCCGATAACCTTAAGACCGTAGGCAGCCACGACAAGTCCGGCAGCGGCAAGAAGTCCAGTGGGCGGAACGAGTGCCATGAATGCTCCAACAGCTGCTAGAGCAACACCCATAGAGATAAGACCCTTAGCGAGAGTCTTCCAGTTCTGCTTTCCGAGGTCTATAACGACATCGGAAATTCTCTCGATCGCCATCGCGATGATGAACAACCCAGCAGCGCTTAGAAGGCTACTAGCTCCTCCTGAGAAATGAGAGAAGGCCGCTACCGCCGCAAGAATGACGACAACTGAACCAAGACCCTTGGCTAGTTCCTTCCATCGAGTCTCACCGAGCTTCTTAATCGGCTTGACAAGCATATCGATGGCGAAGGCGATAGCGACGATGGCCAAAGCTCCTCGAATTGTCGATCCGGTGCCAGCGAACTTCATAGCGATCACGATTGCCGCTAGAAGCACGAGAACAGCACCAAGACCTTTAAGAAGCTTCTTCCAGTCGATCTCACCCAAGCGTTCAACAGCGCCGACCAACATCCGAATCGCAAATGCAATAAGGATCATAGCCGCAGCGGCTTTAAGCGAGGATCCGTTATCCGAGTCCATAAACTTCATAGCGAGCGTGATGCCCGCGAGAAGCGCGATCGTAGCGCCAAGACCCTTAAGAAGGCCCTTCCACTCGATCTTGCTTAGCTTTTCCACAGCACTCGAGAGAACTCGAATGGCGAAAGCAATAAGCACCAACGCTGCTGTAGCCTTGATAATATCGGTGGTACTCTTAGTATCAACGATACTTGTGAACATGGCCAGCGATGCGCCAAGCTGTCCCATCATCACGGAAATAGCACCGGTAGCCTTCAGGAGTGAAGACGCCGGAATCCGAGAAATGGTGTAAACACAAGCAGTCAAGATACCGATAGCAACCGCGATCGTCATGAGCTGAGCGACCTTGAGGCTGGTCTGCATCTCTTTAAGAGAGTCGGTCAGCTGCGAGAAAGCATCTTTGATTCGAGTAATCAAGCCGGGAGAATCATCTCCGCCCTGCTTAATCTTATCGATGATACCCTTAACGCCGCCCATCACGTCGGAGAACTTCTTAAGCGCTCCGAGACCGCCAACAGTCAGAAGACTCTTCAAGATATCGTCCAGAGACATGCCGCTGGCAATCTTACCGATAACCTCGAAGACCTTGTCAAAGGCCGACTTGATGTATGGGGCGACCTTCCGGACTACCTTGAGAAGTCCCTCAAACGCGGCCTTAAGTTTCTCAAGTACGAACTTGGCGCCCTCGCCGGATTTCTGAGCGACGGTTAGCGCCTGATCATATCGAGTGAATACTCCGAGGACCTTGGAAATGGCGTCCTTGACTCCCGACATGGAGTCCTTGAAGCCTTCCCAAGCGGCCTTAAGTCCCTCAACAAGGTGAATCGACTTAGCCCAGTCTCCAATAGCCTTAACTACGCCGCTGACGAATGATATGATAGACCGGATAACGCCCGAGACGATGTCGCCGAAACCCTCAATAAAGCGCTGGAGACGTCCTGAACCTGTGAGGAACTGATCCAGGCGTACCGCAAGATCCCCGAGCTTTGCCGAGAACGACAGCACTCCGCCAGCACCAGATCCGAAAGCTGAGAATATCTTCCCGAAGACAACACCTACAGACTTTACAATCGTCACGCCGATATGAAGAATCGAGAATACACCCTTGAAGGCGCGAGCGATCTTATCGATGGTTCCTTGACTGGGAACGAGCTTCTGGATAAATGTCGAGAAGCCGTGAGTCATCTTCAGAAGGGTCTGCGCAGTCATCGGCGGAAATACCTGTTGCCAGGCCTTACCAATGGCCGAGAAGAGCGGAACAATTCCCTTGACAGTGTTTATCAGAGCATTAATAACTTCGGTACGACCGCCGAGGTCCTTCCACCCCTGAAGCATCTGGTTTCGAGCTTTAGACATACCCGAAAGAGTTCCAGTGATGGCATTCCCGACGGTGGTCCACAGCTGGGAAGCTTCCTCGAAGTCGCCGAGTAGAATTTGCCAGGTCTCAGCCCATCCAGACCCCATCTCCTCTTTGACCACATCGACCAACTGAGAGAAGGTCTTGATCTTGGTGGCGGCGTCCAGACCAGTCTGGGCAAGCTCTTGAATCTGGGCGATTTCCTCATCGGTGTAACCCATTGTTCGGAGCTGCTCTTCGTTATACTCCCCCGCCATCTGAGACAGAGTTTCGAGCATAATCGAAGAATCGAGCCAACCTTTGGAGAGAGATGCTCGGAAGGATCCTTCTTTAGCAATCAACTCGTCGACGTGAACTCCGTGCGCCCTGGCAGTCCTCTTAAGAGCGTTCTGGAACTGCTCGCCGCCCATTCCGGCGTTCTCAACAGACATCCAGTCCTGAAGCTTAACCGTTCCTGAAGAAATGGCCTGAGACATCTGGAACATCGCTCGAGAAGCCTCTTGCGAGTTAACACCAGCGACAGCCGCGAACTGCGAAAGTCCCTTAATTGCTGAGGTGGATTCTTTAAGTCCCACGCCGGCAGCCGTGAACAGCGATGCGTTCTTCGTCATGTCCGAGAACGAATAAATCGTCTGGTCAGCGTAGTTGTTGAGTTCCTTCAGAGCCGCGTTAACGGTCTGAATAGACTCACCTTTAGACTTGGTGTTGTTCAGAATAGTCTGAACCGAGTTTAGACCCTGCTCATACTCCGCGAAACCATCCTTCATCGGCTTGAATGAAAGAGAGTTAAGTGCGCTCCCCACCTTGGACGCGATGGTTGTCGCAATGTTACCGAGCGCAGTACCGGCAGCAATAGCTAAAGTCGAGAAGCCGTTGCGAGCACTTTCGAGTCCGCTAAGAATCGGGTTGAAGTTGACCTTATTGATGGCGCCCGAGACCTCAGCCATACCTTGCCCGGCACCCTTGAGGTTCAGCTTCTGCTTGAGCCTGTCTAGAAGGCCTAGGGACTTGTTGACGTTGTTGGAAAACTGGTCAGCGTTGAATTTCAGCGATACAATTCGCTCGTCAATACTAGCCACTCTTCAAAGCCCCCTCTACGTCACGTAGTATTTGTTCGAAAATAGGGCGCAAAGCCGGGTTGATATAGTCGACACCCCGGACGTAACCGCCGTTACGGGTTCCGTGGCCGTACTGAAGACCAACAGCCACGTTGAACCCGTTTTCGATGTGGTCATTCTTCCAAACGATCTCGGCGCTCTTACCTTTTCGTTTGACTTCATATGACCACGAGCCAGCAGTTCTGCCGGAGGCAACCGGAGTGGCTTTAGACAGCGCATTCACGCCCTTACTCCCAGCGGCGTCAAGAACCTTCAGGTACTTTCCATCGCGGAGTCCTTTCAACCAAGACTCAGTTCGGGAGTAGTCTCCAGTAGAGCTGAATGTAAAGTCCATCCGATTGCCTCCTAACTACCATTTTGACGTTTACGGCTGCTCTGCCCGATCGAGCGCCGAGTTGACTCGAGCATTGGTGTCAGGTCCGTAGATACCATCGACCTCGGCGCCTACTGCGGCCTGAACTGCCTCGACTGTAGCGTCGTGAGCCTCCTCCGAAGCATCGCCCCAGATTCCGTCCTGGTCGGTGCCCACGACAGACTGCGTAAACTGCACGCCATACGGGAAGGAGTTGCCTCCCCAGTTGGATGCGGCAGCAAGAGCATGGCAGCGAGCGCGGGTGTTAGGGCCAGCCACGTTGTCGGGAGTGGCACGAACAGCCCGCTGAAGGGCTCGAATGTCGGCGGGGCCAGAAGGCGCAGATCCCACAGAGGCTCCAGAGTCTGAGTACGCCGGACGGATAACGTACGCGATCGACTCGCTGCGAATCCGACGCCAGACGCCGTTACCAGCAGACTGCGAACCGTAGCTGCCAGATGACGTGTTACCCTCGATGGTCTGAAGCGTACCGCCGCCGAGGTTCTTCTCAACGAACCCGACGTGGTCAGTACCGCCACCGTCCCAGTTGAAGATGAGGACATCTCCCGGCTGGGCATCGTAGACAGATACGAAGTACGCCTCAGGATGCTGTCGAACCTTGTTGACGGTGTAGTCGGTATTGAAGGAGAACCCTCCAATGGCGTCGATCTGCCCACACTCGTCGAGGCACATAGAGACAAACAGCATACACCACCAGATGCTGTCAGAAGGTCCGGCAAGCCACAGCTGACCAGTCTTGTTGGCCCAGTAGCGACCGGCCTCTGAGCCTGGCTCAGGGTCGTCGGGAGCGTAATAGCCGATCCTTGCGGCTGCTCGAGCTAGAACCTGCTGTGCGACACTCACTGCATTACCTCCGTAGTCTGAGAGACATGAATACCGGCGTCCTCCATGGGATCGGTACCGATATGGACCTGAGGCGCGAAAGCCTCCTCAGGGTACTCTTCTGCGGAACTCATACTCTATCCTTTCGTTCCATACATCGCTCGGCGACGTTCGTTCTCAGCACGATAGTCTCTAGAAATTTCGTCTATGGGGCGCTTCGGCGCGTTAGGGTTGGCTTGCTCGTTCTTGATGTTGTTAATCCTGATAAGCATCAACAAACGATTTATGTTCCAAGTCTCGCATGAGAAGGGAATATCGAGAGCTACAAGCCAATAGTAGATTAACTCTGTGGTGGTTAATTCAGGGCTCTCTTTTTCTTTACCAGGACGAGTTTTAATCGTCGAAGCAGTCCTCGTATCCGTCATGTAGGAGAAGACCTGTTCTATATGTTTAGGTGTCAAACCTAAAATCAGGTCGTCGGAAATTTCTCCGTCAAGAGACATGCACCGGATGTAGTAGATCACTTCATCCATGGTTTCGGGAGGGTAGTGTAGAAACGCTCGTTTCCACTCAGACTCCCATTTTGACATAGACAACAAGCTATGCTCGAGATGGATAGTCCCGCCCCCACGATACTCAAAAGTTTCAGTCTCTTCGTTGTAGAATTCGATCGAATCAATTGTTAACGTAAGCACGGGACTATCCTAATCTAGATCACGGACCAACCTGGCCGGTGATACCAAGGGTCGCAAAGACCTCGTCGGGGAGGAGGAGCTTCGAGTCCTCGGAAGCGGTTCCATAGATCTTGTCGGTGATCTTCTTGAGATCAGCTGTCTGGAACTCGGACGCGAGAAGCGTGATGGACGAGACCGGGTTGAACCCAGCAAGAGGAACCGGAGTCGACTTGGCCTCCCACGAGAATGCGATGGGCTCGGGAGAGTCGTTGATAGACTCGTAGCCCTTCTCGGAAGGAGCGGCAAGAAGACCGTAGACCAGGTGGATCTTGTAGTCCGCGTCCTGACCATCGGTGTCGTTACCGACCTTGGTGCGGTAAGACATGGCGAAAGACGCGCGCTCCTGCTGTCCGACCTGGAGGCCCTTCTTGGGCGTGGAGACGCCGTCGCAGGCGAGGAACTCGTCCGGGTAGGTGTACGCCTCAATGGTTGCGGCGAACTCCTCTGCGGAGACCATGTTCAGGTACGCGATGTTGTCCGCGTACTTCTTGTTACCCTCTGCACCGGAAGGCTTCTCGGTGACCTTGGTAAGGCCGTTCCAAGCGACGCCCTTTCCGTAGGACTTCTTGGACTTGTCCCAGACAAACAGGACGCCATGGTCGACACCGGACTCATACCGGTGCTCTCCAATCTTGTCCCACTCGATGACTGCCATTCTATCTCCTAGTAATAGAGTCTGAAAACTTGATGGTAGAGACCGTTGGCGACGAACATTCGGTCTGTAGTACACCCTGGAAGATCCGCGATCTTGTCGGGAAGCGGGTCATCGGGATTTCTGTATATAACAGTAACCGAGTACCGCTTGATGTGGCGATACGGAATGTTATCCGCATGACGAGTATTACGATCCTCTAGCTCGTAAACTATGTAGGGAACTGATCCGGCCAAACGGGGAGGGGCTTGAAAATAGACCTCTTTATTACCCGCAGTTTCCTCTAAGAGTTTTTGGAGATCAGTACGAAGGCCCATTATACAAACCTCCGACTGTGAGGATCACTCGGGGGTACCGAATCTCGACATTGGTGACGATGAATCGATACCCCATCCAAACCACATACCTGATGTTGAACATGTCCTGGATGGCGCTGTTGTCCGCAATAATGCTAATGCTGTTATTTACGTTAAGACGCCCGTGCACATTGTCTTCATCAGATCGCAAGTTTCGCTGCCCACGGAGTACATCGCCGATGAAGAAGCGTTCGTCAATCTTCTCTTCATGGACCCCGGGGCTCGTCTCTTCGTATGTGACGAACCCCACACTCCCTGCGAAACGTGCCATTTTGACCTATCAGACCTCGGGGACGACCGGGGTGTCGGCCTGCTTACGCTCGATGACGATAGCAGTCTTCGGCTGGGTCAGAGCACCAGAGCAGCGAGTCTCAAGCAGGTACTTGAACTGGTTGAAGTCGATGTCGAAGTCGTCGAACATGTTGACCTCGCCACCCTTGTCGGCGCCGATGGTGTAATCGGCGATGTTGACAATGATACCCAGAAGGTCGACCTTGCCGTTCTTCTTGGTGTCTCGAGCAGCACCCTTCATGACCGGAACCTCGACGATGTCGACGACGCCCAGCGCCGAGGCCAGAGAAGCCTTGGTCTCGTAGAGGCGACGGCCGATCTTGTCCTTGAGCAGGAGGAGGTCGGTGACAATCGTCTTGGTCGTGTAAAGGGTGGGCGTACCAGTACCCTCGTAGTCGGCGAAAGCCTTGATGAAGGCATCGACGAGGTCCTCACCGACAACCTTCTTATCGAGGATAACCTTGATCGAGTAGAGCTCGTCATCCTTCCAGATAGGACGGATGTTCTCCTCGTTGATCTTGTCCTGGGAAGAGATGTCGCGACCGTCGCCGATCAGAGCCGCACGAGCGAGCTCCTCGTCAAGCATGAGACGCATCTCCTTCTTGACCCAGGCGATAACGTTCAGGTCGGTGATGTCGATAAGGTCGTCACGATCGAACTTCTGCTTCTTGTAGATGGTGGTAGGCGTCGTCACTCGCTTGAGGAGCTTGAACACCTCCTCCTTCTTCCGGTTACCCTTGACGTAACCAAGAGCACGAGCCTTGTCGTCGGTGATGTCCGCGTGAATGGACTTGATTCGGGAGAACGGAGAGTGCTTAGCTCCGTTTAGAACGCTTGCGACCCAATCAGTCCGACGCTTGATGAAAGTGGGCTCGTCGGTAACCGCCCGTGCATCAGGGAACAGGATATCGATGTTGTCGATACCGTAAGTTCCCGCGTGGGAAAGGAATGCGTCCTTGAAGGAGCTGAGGTTGTGAGACCGAGCGTCGTCCAGAGCGTCCACGACAGCGGAGTGAGCCAGAGCATACTCGTCGTCGGAACCGGTCATGGTGTTCTCGTTCTCGAAGATGTTGGAGTGCATAGCCTCGTCTTCCTCGTCGTTGTCGTTGTCGTCGTTGTCGTCGGCGTCCTCAAGCGCCTGACCAATCACATAGTAGACAGCATCCTTCTGCTTATCAGTGAGGGTCTCGAGGACATCCGCAACGGTCTCTTCAGAATCAGCCACTTCGTTCTCCTTGGAGTTATTCTCTTCGGGCTCGTCTCCGTGACTCAGAGAGAGACCTGTATGGATGATAGCTTCATCAAGCTCCTCGACAGACCCATCTGAGTGCTGAAGGGAGACGTTATCAATTCGGGCTCCGGGATTGGCTCCCGACAGAACGAGGCTCACTTCGACAATGTTTCCATGCAGAACATCGCCGCCTCGCTGCTTCAGCTTATTAGCAAAGATGGAAAGGCTGGTCACGTCTCCATGAGCCACAAGTTCTTTCGCGGTCGATGCATACTCGCTGTTGTTAAACTTCCCGTAACAATATACTCCGTCCTTACGATTCTCGAGCATGGCATGACCGAGAACGTTGTCGGGAGAATTATGCCCATGCTGCCAAACAAGCGGGACAACACCTCCGTCGTTATCGACGAATGCGTCAGAACGAATCGTTCGTCCATCAGAGCAGCGCAGGTCGTTTCGAGTAGCGTAGCCACTGAAGTCGAAGTCTTGCTTCGAAACTCCCATTTTGACTACCCCTCCTGTTCATCGTAGTAGGTTGGATCAGCGTCCTCCGGATAGCTGTTACCTCCATACGAGTCCAACTGATTGACGTTAGGATTGCCGAGCTGATCAGCGATTGGCTCATCAGACTGTGGGAACCCGAATACCGGTCGAAGTTCATTACCCGTGAGAACTTGGTTC
Source organism: uncultured Actinomyces sp. (assembly GCA_938028585.1). Lineage (GTDB taxonomy): Bacteria > Actinomycetota > Actinomycetes > Actinomycetales > Actinomycetaceae > Pauljensenia. The sequence continues at coordinate 37,911 of CALIZH010000308.1, forward strand.
CGGATGAGAATATCAGCGACGTTAGCGAGACCAGTGATCGTAGTGTTACGGAACACATCGCGCTGATAGATGACTCGCTGTCCCTGAGTTCGAGCAGTCTTAGTCAAGAAAGTTCGATTCATAGAATCAGCAATAGCCGCAACTATTGGCTCGACGCATCGGTTCCAATAGTTAAGCATCATCTCTTCAGTCGCCTTGCCCTGGAAGACGTCCGCCGGCATTCCGAGCCGATTGTAAAGCTCCTCGTTAAGGAACTTAATCTGATCCAGAAGATTATTCTCGGCGGGACGATTAAGCTGAGTAATCTTCTCAGTGCCGTCGGTGTAAACGATGCCATGAGGAGAGTTATTCAACTGCTCATCGATCATCGCTTGACGTTTCTTCGCCTGCTCCTGACGAGCTTCAGACTTGATGACGTAGGGCAGCTGGATGATGAGATCCAACTTACCCTTCCCGGCGGCTTCATCGATCGAATCCAGGATCGAGAGCTTTCGCTGAAGTCTCGAGATTGTCGAGTTAGGCCCGTTCATAACGTCAGCCATAGGATTCTCGATGATCGCAACGGACTTCTTAGGCATGAGAATCTCATGCTTCTGTCCGTCTTCGTCGTTGTATACCTCGACGGTTACATACCGAGGCCGCCAATCAACAACGCGACCAACCCGCATAGATCGAATGTCGAAAGACTCGGTTTCCCGAGGATTCAACGTGGTGTCGACCGGGACTAGAGCAACTGCACCCTCATCGAAGAGACTGAGGACCATACTTTGGATGAATGGTCGAATCGTCTGATCGAGATTAGGAGCAACGCTAAGACATTCATTCAAGTCAGATCGCATCTCTTCTTTAAATCTACCATTTTGATCGACTCGAACATGGCGGAAGTTTACAGAAGAGACGTCAATCGCAATCTGGTTATAGATCGTCTTGATTAGTGATTTGTCGTTCGGAAGAAGCCGCCTAGTTACCGAAGACGGTCGCATGGTGGTTACCGGTCCAGAGGTCCAGTATTCCTTAGGGTTCTCCCGGCCCGTGAATGCGTTCCAGGCATGGGCTAACCTGGTGCCGAAGGTATCAGCCAATTCGTTTAGCCCTCCTCATCATTCGAACGCCTCCTTATTTAGCTTGAATGCCACGAAGGCATCGAGCATCGCAGCCACCGAGTCGATCTTGGCGTCGCGACGTTTCTTGAGAAGTTTACGGTTTCCATTGGTGTCTTCGAGCGTGATGCAATTACCCATCGTGAATTGCATGAGAACTTCATCGAATAAGAGACAACGCTCTTCGGAAAGTTTCTTCAGTTCTCCTAACGGAACGGACTCCGTCTTGGCTCCCTGAATAACTTTTTCGATACCATAAGGACCGTTCTCTTTCTCCCAGCGGTCTACGAACTCTCTCGCGTTGTACGGGTCGAACCCGAACGTCCGAACATCGTAACGAGAATCATCGATGAAACGATCCAGATCATCGTACACCTCCATCATGTCTAGAATGGAGCATTCGAGAACCTGTAGCGAACCCTCCTCGATAAATTCGTCGTACTTCCGTCTCATAGCCGTTGGAAGTTTAGCAAGTGTGAGACTCGAGATGTAACATCGAGTCTTCACGCCGAACTCGCCTCGACCCAGAGGAAACAGGAAGGTGAATGCGCAGAAGTCGTCTCCCTGCGAAAGGTCCGCGCCCATCGAACACGGAAGCCCCCAGAAATCTCGACGGCGGTGAGGCAACGTTTCTTCGTACGTGAAGAAATACGTATAACCCTCCATCGGGATTCCGAAGCGCTTAGCCAGAATATCGTTACGAGCCGAAGGAACGTGTTCCGCCCTCTCGACGTCGCGCTGATATGTCTCGTAGGATACCGTGATTCCGATATTAGGTTGCGCCTTGACCCACATTTCGGGGTTGGCTACCTCCTTAATATCGTCCAATCGATAGTACCAGATAGACGTATGTGGATCGTAGAACTCACCCTTGAGAATCTTGAGAAGCTCAAGCTTCATGGAGTCTCCGGCGGAGTTTCGAACAGTTCCTTCGGAAGAAACGGCAAGGATAAGGTAATCCTTGATCTTCGAGGCGCCCTGCTCGATGGCGCCAACAACATCCTCTCGGATATCGCCAGACAACCACTCATCGACCGTATTCATCTTGGTACGAAGTCCCTGAAGCTTGTCGATTGTCATCGGACGAACTTCGAGAAGACTTCCCGTTAGAGTATTCTCGATACCCTTCTTGGAAGGGAAGAGTTTAGGCCTGAGCGCTTTGTTGGAGGTCGCGTTCTGGCTTCCAATAGTCAGAAACTTAAAGAGAGGACCTCGTTCTCGAACGATGGCTGTTCGGAACGCGCTCATAACCTCTTCAGCCTGCTTCATTGTAGGAGCAGTCGTTATCTGATGCGTTGTGGTGGTATCAATCACCAGAAAGTATGCTTGAAGAAGAGTCTCGTATAGAGATTTCGCAGCGCCTCGACCGACGATCAGATACTGTTTGTTCGTCAGTCGGAGCTTTACTTTCTGTCTCTCGAAATGACCGCCGTGACCGTTCTCATTCGGAACATAAACGGACCGCTGCTCGTAATACCACCAACCGAAGATTTGTTCGGCCCATAGAAGGAAGCTGTCTAGAAGTTTCAGTTCCTCACCGTCGGTCAACGTCATCTCCGCCTCAGCGAATCGGACAAAACCCTCGACGGCTCGGTCATCATAGTAGATGTTCGGATCAGCGATAAGACCGTCGATCCGATTCATCTCCATAGCGATCTCCCGACACACCGGAATATCACCTCTAAGCACCTTGGCTCGAAACTCGCCGTAGTACTTCGGCGTCGCGGTGTTGCTGAGCATCGCTAAACTCCTATTTTGACTTTAGTGGTTAACCCCTCGGCGCTTACGCCGATTCTGTCGCTTCTCGAACTCCTTGCGGCGTTCGGAGTTTCGAACAGACGCCATCGTACCGCCAAGAACGCGAAGAGCATACTTCGGGGCACCGAGACGTCTGGCGGTCTCAACATGCCCAACAGCCTTCTTCGTGGCCCGAGCATCCTCGCGAATGCCGGCGCGCTTCTTCCTATAGATGGCGTCGATCTTACCGTAGCCCTCTTCAAGCTTAGCGACCTTTGCATCGCTGCGCTTCATAGCGGCAACACCATCGCGGTGAGCCTCCATACGACGCTTCCCAGCTCGTCGAGCAGACTTAAACGCGTCATCGTAGGCTCGATGACCTCGCTCCTCCTCGGCTTTGATCTTCTTATTGAGGGCTGTATTGCTACGATTATACTGCTTCTTAGCTACAATCTTAGCGTGTCGAACGCCCCAACGCATACCACGCACACCGAAATGCGCGAGGACTTCATCATCGAAATGTACATCCATTATATATCACGCAAGCTTTCGAAGAGTAGACTTAACATACACCGGCTTGGCTGCCTGCTTAGCGAGGGCTCGAGCGAAGGCCTTCCTACCTGAATTATAGGTGGCTCGGACAACCAACGACGCCGGAGGAACCTTCCCGTGAAGCACACCAATACCATACGCTCCGGCCGCAGCCGTAAGAGCTAGTCGAACCTTGGTCTGTCGCTTCCACTTATCGTATGCTGTCTTCTGACGGCGGCCTTTAAGGACTCGCTGCTTCCTAACGCCTCGGCGCATACCCTTAACGCCGTAGTGCGCCAAGAAATCATCGGGATACTCATAAATCATTTGACAAACTTCCTTATAGTATTAAACCCGTTGGAAATCTTCTCGGCGGAAGCTGCGTCAAATCCGCCAGAAACAGCCTTATCGAGAAGCGCCTTCACCGCGTAACCCGCGGCGGCCCCGGCTGCGGCGCCCGCGATCTTCATAGTGACATTAGCAAAGTTCTCAGCGTACTTTTCGCCGAGCTTCTTACGGTACTTGCTCTGAGGCTTCGCCGTCAAATCGCGATACTGCTTCTCAAGGTTAAGGCGTGTCACTCGACGCTGAAGCTCTTTGTTGGAGAGCTTATGGTTGGGCGTGGCAGAGTGTGCATGCTTATAGTCGCCATGCTGGTTCGTCAAGCGCGACTTAGACACGCTGGGTCGCTGCTTTCGCACGCCCCACTTCATACCCTTGACGCCGAAATGCGCCAGAACGTCATCTACGGAATCAAAAGTCATTTTGACTCACTTTCCGCGAGGACCTGAATCCGCCACTCAAGCTCGCTGATCTGTTTCTCGATGGCTGTCTGAACGAATGAGTTCGATGGCGGATCAAAGAGTAACCTGCATCGGAGGTATACATAACTCCGAACGAGAAATAGAGACATCTCGGGTTTGAATACGTCTTCCCAGACAGGCCCCGACCCAGTTATAAACTCTCGATAGTCCGTAGCTCCAAGTTGGCGAAGAGTTGAGATAGCAGTGTTGATATGCATACAGATATCAGTATCGAAGCTGTAGCCTCGGCTATCGATTCCTAAAACCCCTTTAACGTCTTCGACGATTGATGACATTTCACCTCCAAGGAACGGTATCGTTGGGAGCCCGATCGGGCGGTAAACTGTATAGTAAACTCTTGTCGCCGAAATGAATGGCGTTGTGAGTCTCAAGAGTTGTTGTTATCAGATACTCGGGATTGAGTATGTCTGGATTGTAGTCCTCTAGATCTTCTGGGCAAATCGGATTCATATGATGAACCAGAATGTCGCTATAGATCTCTCGGTCATCGATTCCCAGATCACAAGCGTTGTCTCGAAGTATCACTTCGTTCCTGGCGGATAACCATTCCGGAGATCTGTAGAATCTCTGGTTCAGGTATCGGTCAAACCCAAAAGTGCTTGCTCCTACACTCCCGCCCAGTTTCAAGTACTCGTATCGGTCCTCGAAAGTCTTCAGACGAAAAAGCTCAGTGACGTTAAGTCGCTTATCCATCATTCATCACCTTGATAGGACCGCATCGCCGAGATGGCCTCAGCCATAAGACGCTCAGTGTTGGTGTTAGAATCGAGAACCGTCTTCTTAGACTCGAGAACGGCATTCTCACGACGCAGCTTCTCGAGTTCGAGCTCCTCACGAAGAGTTCCGCGTTTAAGAAGCTGTGAAACGATCATCGGGGATGCGGTACCATCCCTTAATTGGCGCTCGGCGAGCTCATAAGCAAGCCCGATGAGGATATGCTCCTGCTTTTCAGGGGTGGTAGCCCCTGAGACCCGAGACTTTTTGGTGCCTCCCACCGAGTTACCTCCTAGTCCGGGAAGTAATGAATGAGATCTGGGCAGTTCGACTACAGACCCAACGACTTCTACCCGCCT
>CALIZH010000309.1 GCA_938028585.1 uncultured Actinomyces sp.
CCAACAGCGTCATCCTCTACGTCTCCGACGTCGAGGCGAGTACCACCTTCTACCGCCGGATTCTCGGTCATGAACCGATCAAGACCTATCCAGGATTCAGCGTCTTCGCATTGTCCGACGACGTCACTCTCGGCCTGCAGGCAGCCGACGAAATTGAACCGGCTGCTGAGCCATACGTAGGCGGGACCGAGCTGAGTCTCAGCAACGTTGAGCGTGCCGACGTCGATCGTCTTCACGAGCGGTGGAAGACGCTGGGCATTCCGATGGTTCTGGAGCCGACCGTCCTCGAATTCGGCTACACCTTTGTGGCAACAGACCCCGATGGGCACCGCCTGCGTGTGTGCGCCACTGACACCTCGAGCTTCGTCTGACTCGAGACCCTCGGCACCCTGCCCGTCACCGGGTGCAGGCCTCGATGCGCCGCACCAATACCCCCAGTGCCAGTGCGACCTCAGTCGTCTGCCGGAGAAGTATGTTCCGGACAGGGAACGCAGTCCCCCGCCACCTCCACACCGGCGCAGTCGGTCACGTCTCGGCCCGCTACTCCACGAGCCTCGGGCAGTACTGGCCGGGGGTTGTGCGTACTGCACGAACCCCCGCACCCCACGGAGTACACCCACCCCTCGTCCAGTAACCCCCGACCTTCGTGCATTGCGCCCAGAAGATGCCGAGAGCCACTTGGGAGACCGCATCCGAGCACAAACAAACCCTCGGCAGCCGAATTACTACCGAGGGCTCGAGTGAGTTATCAAGTTCCTGAACGGAGATCTTGCAGGCTTACTCCAGATATGGTTATACGCGGATGGCGACCTGACGCGCGCTGGAGGCTGCATTGGCCGGAGGCAGGCAGGCCGAGCAGCGGACAGATCTCAAGCAGCGCAGCCTTCTGGTGTGATTCGGGCGGCGAGGTGTCGAGCAGTTGGTGGCCGACCACCTCGACCACGGACTGACCTACACGGAGATCGCCGAGAAGCATGATGTGACACCAAGCACAGTCAGTAAGTACATCCAGCAGGCCAAGCGCCGACGAGCGGAGGAACTCACGTAACCTCCGCGATACACGTCTTTTTAAATCAACAACAGTATGCACAGCGGAACTCTGCCACGAAACCACCTCAATCAATTGCTGACACCAGCGACCTCGGAACGAGCGAATACACAAAGAGACCGACAATAAATAACAGCAAGGGAACGCCCAATACCCACGCAACGACCGAACTCGAAATCCCCAGGGGGTCGACTTCGGTAGGCATAGCGGCAAGCATCTGCATCAAGAGTCCGACAACGGCTCCCCCTAACACAGGGCCGGCTTGACGAAGGACATTGAGGAGAGATGACGCAGCACCGAATTCGTCACCCCTCAGCGCAGTCATACCTACTGTCGTCAGTGGCGCCATCACAAACCCATTTCCTATACCGAAAACGACGGTCGCCCCCAAGAACCACACCCAAGAACCCCCCATAGCGGCAATCAGCATACTCAGGGCGGTTCCCACCGCGGAGGCCCCGAAGCCTATCTGTAGAACGAGGCGAGCTTCCCCCTCATCAACCCAGCGACCCGCAATAGGTGCTGTGACCACAGACGCAATCGACGCTGGCGCAAGAGCAGCCCCCGCCCAGAACGCCGTTTGCCCCAGCACGGACTGGATGTAGTTCGATACGAGAAAGGTCAAAGCGAATACACCAAGGGCCGCAAAGAGCCCGAATACAGCGGCAACGAGGAACCGTGGATTTCTGCGAAGAGACTGTGGAAAAACTGCGTGCGCCGGATCTACCCGACGTTCATACCGGAAGAACGCAAACAGGCAGAACACAGCGAACGGCAGGCAAGCAATGGTTAACAGGTCCCAGCCCGCATGGGGACCTTGCAGACATCCATAGAGAAGTGCCACAAGGCCGATGCCTGCGAGAAAGGTGCCCACGAGATCAAGTCTCACGGAACGGGCCATCTCGATTGGAAGGCTTCGCAGACCCAGAACCACGACGAGAGCCGCAATCGGAAGGTTGATGAGGAAGACCCATCGCCAACTGAGACCGTCAATCAACACTCCGCCGGCCAGGGGGCCGATGATGGATGCAGTTCCTGCAATTGATCCCCAGATGCCGACTGCGCGCCCACGAATCTTTTCAGGGAAGGTGACACCGATGAGCGTGAGAGTCTGTGGCACCAGCATGCCGGCACCGAGTCCCTGAAGGAACCGGCTGGCGATCAAGACGAACGGAGAGGTCGCGACACCGCAGGCGAGGCTGGCAGTTGCCAAGATGATCGTCCCAAGGTGGAAGAGGCGTCGGTGTCCGAATCGGTCACCTAAACGACCTGACGGGATGATCGCTAGTGCGAGAACGAGACCGTAGCTGTTGACCGCCCAGAACACCTGGGCTGTGGACGCGCCTAAGTCCCGTGTCAGTGAGGGAACTGCGAGGTTGATAATTGTCAGGTCGAGGAGAGCAATGAAGTACCCTCCGGCCAACGCGCACAGCCCGATCCACTGCCGAGCACTGACTGTTATGGCTAGGGAATCTTCCGTCACATCTTCTCCTCGTTCGTCAATTCGGTGTCGTGGAAGGTGCCTCTCTTGGCTATCATGGCATAGTCATCACACTAAGGCCGCGGCCGCTTCTAATCTCTCTCCGTATTGACATAGATGTCATTACTGAGATGTTGACCGCAGCGTCGGAACGATGCGGGACTGGCTCTCGAGCTGGAGAATCATCAGGTTGCACTTGATGGCCGCCGAGCTCACCGGCAACGAAAACGCCGCCACACTCACCCAACTCATAACACCTCGGTGAGTTTTAGTTGGTACTGCGGTACTTGAGCGGAGATCTTGCAGGCTTACTCCAGATACGGCTACACGTTGGTGGCGACCCGACGCGCGTTGGAGGCGGCGATGGCTGGGGGCAGGCCGGCTGAGCAGCGGGCAGACCTCAAGCAGCGCAGCCTCCTGGTGCGGTTCGGGCAGCGAGGCATCGAGCAGCTGGTGGCCGACCACCTCGACCGTGGCTTGACCTACACGGAGATCGCCAAGAAGTATGACGTGGCACTGAGCACAGTCGGCAAGTACATCCAGCAGGCCAAACGGCAGCGAGCGAAGGCGCTGACATAGTTTCGACGTCAATGACGGCTTGTCAGGTCACGACCAGCAGGGTATACAAAGGTATCCGATGAGTTCGTTCGGCTTCCAGGCAGCGTCGCAGGGCCGTAGTCCTTCACTCACTCACCGCCCAGGACACCCCAGCACCCCAACTTCCAAACAACTTTTAACATATTTCATAATTGTTAGATCGCATCAAATTAACTCGACTTACCATCTCATTTTTATGAGAAAGTATCTCGGCGATTTCGAAGGCGACTTCGAGGGACTGCTGGTGGTTGAGTCGCGGGTCGACGAGGGTCTCGTAGTGCTCGGCCAGGCCGGCCTCGTCGATGTGCTCGCCGCCGCCGAGGACCTCGGTGACGTCGTCGCCGGTGAGCTCGACGTGGATGCCGCCCGGGGCGGTGCCCAGGGTGCGGTGCACCTCGAAGAAGCCGCGGATCTCGTCGAGGATCGTCTCGAAGCGGCGGGTCTTGTAGCCGTTGTCCGAGGTGATGGTGTTGCCGTGCATGGGGTCGGCGATCCAGGTGACGGGGCGCCCGTCGGCGCGCACCGCCTCCACCAGCTGCGGCAGGGCCTCGCGGATGCGGTCGGCGCCCATGCGGGTGATGAGGGACAGGCGTCCGGGCAGGCCCTCGGGGTTGAGGCGGTCCATGAGCCGGGAGAGGTCGTCGGGGGACGTGGTGGGGCCGACCTTGACGCCCACGGGGTTGTGGACGCCGGCGAGGATGGCGACGTGGGCGCCGTCGGCCTCGCGGGTGCGCTCCCCCACCCAGAGCATGTGGGCGGAGGTGTCGTAGAGGCGCCCGGAGCGGGAGTCCTCGCGGATCATGGCGTCCTCGTACTCCAGGAGGAGGGCCTCGTGGGCGGCGTAGAAGTCGACCTGGCGCAGGGCGTCGAAGTCGACGCCGGCGGCCTCCATGAAGCGCATGGCCCGGTCGATCTCCTCGGCGAAGGACTCGAAGCGCTTGTAGGCGGGGTTGGCGGTGAAGCCGCGGTTCCAGGAGTGGACCTCGCGCAGGTCCGCGTAGCCGCCCATCGTGAAGGCGCGGATGAGGTTGAGGGTGGTGCCCGAGCGCAGGTAGGCGTCGAGCATGCGGGTGGGGTCGGGGATGCGGGCCTCGGGGGTGAACTCGTGGCCGTTGACGGAGTCGCCGCGGAAGGCGGGCAGGGTGACCTCGCCGCGGGTCTCGGTGTCCGAGCTGCGGGGCTTGGCGTACTGGCCGGCCATGCGGCCGATCTTGACCACGGGCGTGGAGGCGCCGTAGGTGAGGACCGCGGCCATCTGGAGGATGGTCTGGACCTTGAGGCGGATGTTGTCGGCCGTGTTGTGGGTGAAGGACTCGGCGCAGTCGCCGCCCATGAGGACGAAGGCGTCCCCGGTGCTGGCCTGGGCGATGAGGTTGCGGAGGGAGTCGACCTCTCTGGCGAAGACGAGCGGGGGCCGGCGGCGCAGGTCCGCCACCACGTCGGCCAGGGCGGCCTCATCGGGGTAGGCGGGCTGCTGGAGGGCGGGCAGGTGGCGCCATGCAGGGACCTGGACGCCCAACAAGACATCATCCACCAAAACCATAGACCTCATCAACATTCCTTAAATTAATCATCTGATGTAATGTTAACACAAATAGGTATCTTACATAGAGATAAAAATACTATCGAAAAACTTAATGGCATTGCTTTCAAAAATCTGACAAATAGTGCCAGTGCATAACTACCTCGTTTTTGGTTTCGATGGCAACCGACAATGTCGCCAAAGAAAATAATCGAAAACACAGTATCGTCCCTCCGATAGCGACCCCCTTGACCGAAATATGAGGTTCACTTCCACGCACCCAATCAATCACGACGTCAGAAGGTGAAATATCAAGACCAACCCCTAGCATTTTAAGAACGGACTCTTTACAACTCCACAATAGTGGAGCGTCAGTGCTGCGCCGAAGCCGCTCCGAAGAGCCAAGCCAGTATGGCTGAATCGAATTCAACATATCAGCAGATGTAGCCTTTTCGACGTCAATGCCGACCGACGTACCGCAAAGAGCGACCGCAACAAAACCACTGGAACGAGTTGTCGATACATAGACACCGGTGTCTGGCAGAACTGGCGCACCATGTGGTTCACCACATGAAACACACGTGCGATCAATCAAAAGTGAATCGGGAGCGACTTGAAGGTAGTACCCAGCGGCGGTTCGTAGTAACGCCGCAGAGGTAAGAAAACCGATCCGTGCGATACCATCCGTGAATGTTTCGCTACGTCGTAGCTCAATACTATTTAGCGACGACAGTTCCTCTATCGATGCCGGACGATCCGCGATCCATACATGACAATCAACCACAGAATCAGTGCCTTTCCCTCATCCAGACTGTGTTAAGCAAAATTAGATTACAGAATAAAGCTGAGCCGCAGCTTTCCAAGCAGACGCGACAGAAGAATTAAGACCGCCGCCATCAAAATAACTTCCTGCGACAACAACATTCGCTGGCAAGATCGAACGAAGTTGCTGAACTTTGTTACGGTGTCCGACATTCTCGTTGACAACAGACATGGGCAGGTGAGTAAAATCAACAAGACGTGCGAACTTTCCAGTAAGTCGCTCCGCATACTTTTCCATACGCTCAATTACTTCATCAACCGATGAAGGAGTTGAGTTCGATTCGCAGATACCGACGACACGAAGTAAAGAGTATCGTCGGTCACGAGTAAGTCCAAGCACGTTGGCTAAACGAATGACATTGTTATGAATATGATCCTGAAGTATATAATCAATCCCAAACCGATCCACAAGATCACCTTCAATTTCAAAAATACTTAAAACGGTATCATGATTACGACCCAACGAACTCTCCAAGACATCGTTGTTTCGAACAATACCTGCAAATAATTGCACCGCTTCACTATCGGGAGCCGCAAACACAATCCCGTTAACAGTCACTTCTTCATCGGCTTCGCGCACGACTATCTGGTTATCCGAAGTGAGTGTAAGTCTATCGACACGTTTGCACACTTCTACCTCAACGTCGACAAGCAAACGATCGATGAGACGGCTCCATCCGCCGTTCATTTTCACCATTGAAACCGTTCTGCTTTTTCGATTAACCAAACTATCCAATAGAATCGACTTATTCTCTCTCCGCAACCTCGCCATACTTGTTGAAAAACATTCGAGACTCTGTTCGGAAGGATCAGACCCCAAAATTCCCCAAGTAACCGGGGCAATGAGCTGATCACACAGTCTAAAACCAAAACGCTGTGAAATAAAGTCCGCAACAGAAATGTCGTAGCCTGTTGGCCGTCTTACATGCAAAGGCTCTTGAGCCGCTCTCAGTTTGAGGGGCCAACTCAACACAGGGGAAAACAGAGCAGAAGAGAACGAAGTCAATCCTTGAGGTGTGAGACCCTTCGGTAGCTGAAGAACTCTTTCATCCCTGTGAATTTTCAACTCGTCAGGTTTCACCTCCGAAAGCTCATGCGTTAAACCAAGCTCTTCAATTAAATCAAACAGTGGTCCCGGAATAACAGGCACCTTTGAAGCGCCAGTATCAAACTTCTGACCATCGACGTCAGCAGTGACAACTTGTCCGCCGACTCTGCTAGAAGCCTCCCAAACTTTCACATCACAACCCAGACTGTTAAGCTTCCAGGCGGCAGCCAGACCTGTGATTCCTCCACCTATAACCAGCATCGAGGGACGAACGTACATCGTTTTAATCCTCTTCTTTCTTGATAGAGTTCAGATTCTCGACATATTCCACAGAGGCAGCGATGCTGCCTGCAGAAAGTAAAGCGCCAACGGGGATGCTTAGAGCTAGATCTTGACTAATAAGAGCACTGACGATCATTAACTGCGACGAGGTTACGCCGAGAGAGCGAAAGTCAAGACCCACATTGCCTGCCGTTACCGGCAAAACGTGTGCAAAACCGTCAAGCACTACATTCCTAATGGATCGATTTTCTGCTTCAAGAGAATCGATGTGATTAAACAATCCTGTTGTACAATCAAAATGCTCTTGACGCAAACGGCGTAGATCACACTTGCCGTTGCGATTTAGTGGAAAGTACTCAACCTCAATCCATCTATCAGGGATCATGTACGGAGGAATGCTATTTTTAATTTCATTCTCAAGAAACTTGATATTCTCGAATCTCGAATTAGTGGTAATTTACGCAATCAACTGACTCGCTGAACCTGCCGATCCAACGACATCCACGGCACATCCTGTAATTCCGGTTGATCCTTCGACAGCATTCTTTACTTCGAGCGTCGAAATTCGATGTCCCCGGACTTTCACAAGACTGTCACGACGACGAAGCCATTCAAGAGACCCATCTTCGTGGCGACCAACAATATCACCAGTTCGATAAATTCGTAGACCTTCCAAGTTAACGAAACTTGCATCGGTCGCTACCGTGTCTGCTACGTATCCATCTGCGAGACAGGCACCCGAAATTCCGAGCTCAAATTCATCGTTATCAAGCGGCAGCAAATGAAATTCAGAGTTGTTTAAAGGCGATCCTAATAGAACACGAGGAGAAGAGTCCTTAATCTTCCAAGAACTAGCCCATACAGTAGCCTCAGTTGGACCATAAAAGTTCCACGCTGATCGAGCCTGACAAAGTTGCCTTGCGAGCGAAATACTCAACGCTTCGCCGCCAGCCACGAGCACTTGGTTATTGTTAGGAGTCCAGCCGCTTTCAATCAACAGACTCCACAAACTTGGCGTGGCTTGAGCAAGATTACATTTGGTTAGCAATACTGGTAACATGTTAAGATTATTTTGTGTCACCTCATCGGCAAACACTACTGAACCACCAACAATGAATGGAAGATATATCTCAGGAACTGATACATCGAAACTAAGTTCCGTATTAGCAAGCATTCGAATTTTTGCATCGATGTTGAGTCTTTCGATCATTGCGTAAAGGAATGATTCCATAGCGGAACGACTGATCATCACCCCTTTAGGGTCACCAGTAGACCCACTAGTAAACATGATGTATGCCAATTGATCCGGCAAAGACGTAGGCCTGATATTCCTTCTTTCAACAACTTCTAGACTGGTTGGAGTTCCAGCATCAATCTTCCAACTCCAGTCATTGCCTACCATCCAGCGAGCGGCAACTTTATCTCCAATATTCTCAATACGGCTCTTCGAACTACCTTTCGCGATTGGAATATAAGTGACATCCATTGAAAAAAGAGCAATGGCAACAGCGTGCATCTCTAGGTCTCTTTTAAGAGAAAGTAAAACCCGATCGCCGGCTACTAGTCCCTCTTTAGTAAAATAGTTGCGGTAGAATTCAATTCTACTAAGAAGCTCGGAGTACGTAACGACACGTTCTGCGGTTTCAATAGCAATCGCGTCGGGACTTTTTGCAAAATTATTCCAGATCTCATCTAACATACGCATAATGTTGCTCCGTTCTAATATTATGCCAGGCTGTAATTATTTAGTTCGTCGTGATAGCAGGTTCGGCTCCCGAAAGGGAGTTGCATGCTTCGCAGGTACGGGCCAACGCAATGGATCTCATCCGCCGGTACATGCGACGAAGTTTCTACCAATAAAGGGACTTTTAAGGGCGTAACTTCAGACGCACATAATGCTCGCGATACGTCTAACGCACTAGAACATACCTGTATTTTCTCAAGACAAGTCAGTACTGAAAAACGAGGGTCTGACACAGAATGCGCCGACAAAAAAGCTTTAGTAAAATGAAGAACATTCTTCCTTAGAGGTGTATGATATGCCGATGAGCACATTTCCGGTGGTAGGATCTCTGTCTCCCAGGGGCATTCCTCAGCAAAGAGTGAGAGACCGTCTCGAGTGCCGGACAGCATTATCATCCTGCCTGCACCTCCAGCAATTTGCCCATAATCAACCGAAAGCCATACGTTTGGAATTTGCGGCAGCATGTCATCGCTATGAGGGTTCGGAATAAAAACGAATGCAACTCCTTCAGGGTTAGCTAGGTTCACATCGGGTTGCTCGGCAACTAACTGCGCAGCCTGTCCGAGACTCAGCGCACCAGAATAAGTTGCTGCAGCCAACTCACCTATACTAACGCCACCTACCCAGACTGGAGTATCTTCCCGGAGAGACTCGAGACGTTTAGCTGTGCCAACCATAACCGCCAACAGAGAAACCGAGACTAGCTTCACTCGGGTCATCGCATAGTAATCAATATTCCTACCAAACAAAACGCCGATCGGAAGGTCAATAGACTCACTAACCTCCGTATAAGTTTGAGAAATGAACTCATCATGATTAGCAATCTTTTCAAAGGTAGCAAGATCAACAGAAACGTCCGCTGGACCAAATACTATTCCAAACGACATAATCAGGATCCGTTCTCTATCATGACACCTCGACAAAACATTAGCGATTCACCGAGATATCCGTCGTGTGGTACTGTCGGGTTCATTCTCGTAGTTGGGATAGCGCCGACATATAGATTTCGTATCGTTCCGTCCTGGGCTAGGGAATCGATCAGCCTATTCGAACCACCCAAAACCGTTAATACCAAACTATTACTAACCTGCTGTAGATCCTTCTCAGGGTCAAACGGTGCAACAACACACCGAGCATACGGTCGCTCTTGCTGCACCCTGGGATCGGATGCGTAATCGACGGTTTCTACAACCGCGTCAGATTCACCAAAGCGCTCAAGAAGAAGATCCGCGAAACCCTTATGATCACCTTCGACAAGTATAGCGCTGGCGCATACACAGGCTTTACCTTTATAATCGGTGACCGATTTGCAGACGACGTCGACCGCCTCACTCCAGTCTGCGTCACGACCCACCAAAATTTTTGTACGACCAGGCCCCTGAGTCAACACTTGTTTATTGTGCCGGTAAGAGCCGATCAGATCGTCACCACCATACATCAGCGTGTAGTCTGCCTCAGAGATAAGATCTGGCACTATGTCTCGAGAGCAAGGAAACAATGAGACAAACTGCTCCAAACCGGCCGCACAGAACGCTTGAACTAATCTACTTGGCGTAAACGGTTCTCTCGAAGACGGCCGAATGATCACCTTATATCCCAGTCCAAGCGCCTGCGGCCACAGAGCATGTGGCCCTGGCCCGTTACCAGGAGCTATCACCGCCAAAAGGCTACCAGCGGGCGTATACATTGCACCTTCGTGCTTAACGTCAGTCCATTCCCATGAGGCGCCACGAGGTTTGGTGACATCAAGAATACTCGACATATCCCTAAGTGAATTGGCAATTAAATCTCGGGTTTCGGCGACACTTTCTGAATTCAGGCCCGTTGCCAACGACACAGCCGAAACATATTCGGCGGGACTCTGGTCGCCAAGTGATTCATTCTGAAAGAAATCGGCCGCCTGGCGGAGTGCCATAATTCGTTCGGGTCGTGGCAAGCTCAGTTCAGATCGAAGACGGACAGTTTCTGTCAAAAGACGAACGCGTGGTAGCTGGCAGAGTGAATCGTCTAATCCGGCAATCTTGACAACTCGCTTCGAGGTGGTACGACGCCCGTTAAGCAACCCGCATAGGAGTTTCTCGGTCATCAGTATACCCCCTCGACAATCTTAGTATTTCCGACGGTAGGAATTGGGTGAACCGACATCACGCATACTGTCCCACTCGAGGGGTGGATTACTTTCGTAGCAAAGTCACGTTCCTTGATATTTGGAATCAATGCGTATCGCGAAATGTGACTCGCCAAAACCCGGCCTTGCTCAAGATTCTGCACTGACTCACCTTCTTCGTCGACAACATCGAACGCTATAAACGGATCAAATGGTGAGAACAACGGGGCATCGTCAATACTATCGATCTGTTTAGCCTCTCCAAGCATCATAGTATTTCCGTAACTACCTTCTAAACGCACGTCAGGAAACACTTCGTCACGTAGGTATATCAATGTATCCAGATCCATTTCAGTACCGCCCCAGGTTATGGAGACAAGTTTATCGTTAAGCATATCTTGGTGGTCTCGACTTTGAGCTAGATATTCCAAGAACGGAGGCGTCGCCACCAAGTGCCGTATCGCCTGCGTTTCAACAATATCCAACGCTTGGTCGAGAAGATGCTGAATGTAATCGGTTAAAGACTGTCGCTCATTCTGAGCGGCTAAACGTTTGGCCCATCGAGGATCTAGATCAACAGAAAACATTGCTCCGTGTCGACGAGATGCTCGACGTCGATTAATTTCACCAACTACATGTGGCCCTGTAGGGATCACTGCAAGCGTATTTCCAAACTCACATTCTGGAACCTCCGTCCCCATTCTCCAATTGATGAGTTCCTCAAGCCATTTGTCATATACAGCAACCCTTTTCGGGCGCCCCGAAGTACCGCCGCTCTCATATACCCCAGCTAGTCGCTCCCCAACTAGCCCGCGAGGAAGAAAGTCTTCATATGGACGCATACTCATATCTTTTGAAGGATCTGGTAAAAGTCGCAAACCAGCTACGTCATGAATTTCCTTAATCGGATCAAAGTCCAGTCGAGACCGAAGATCATTCCAGTATGGGCTTCCCGTCTCTTCTGAAAAGTGCCATTCCAACAGTTCTTTGATATTCATTATCGACTCCTTATGTGACTTCGAATGGTTAAGGTTGCAGCCGCAATGATATCCATTCGCCTTGTTTTTTCTGAGATACAATGCGCTTGTGAAGTCTATCCGATGCTGCAGCCCAAAATTCAATACGGTTGGGCACTAAGGCGTAGACCCGAAATCGATTAGGGCGTTCAAGTCGTCCGTCAGAGCGCAAACTTCGTTCTTTCTCTCGAAGAACCTCCGGATTAGCTAGTGGTTTGCTTTGAATCGAAGCGGCTGACATCGAGTCCAGGACAGGGGGTCTTGACATCCAGACTTTATCGGCAACTGACTCAGCACATTCGATTACCTCGCCGCTAAGCGAAAGTTGCCGTCCAAGCTCCCGCCAATAGAAGAGTGCATTTGCGGAACTCCCAGATGCGATGTCGGTAATCTTGTTACTACTAGAATGTGTTGCAAACTTTAGCCCTACATCGTCCAACTCCAGTATGGCAACGATTCGCGCAGTAATCGTCCCATCAGTTGACACCGTTGACAAGGAAGCGCTGCGTGGCTCGCGCGTGTTATATCTATGGGCCGTTGTTAGCCAATTTTTTGCGACAACTACTGGTGCGAATTGATTACTGCAATACTCCGCAAAGTCCGGGGCAACGTCTGCAGAAACCGACTCAGCTCTAAGCGATCTATCCGTCATGTCAAACTCTATTCGAATTTATCGTATGAATGGGCACACACAACACCGGGAAACGCTCGTTCAGATTCTGATTCCTTCAAGCAAGTTAATGCGCTCATACCTACAACCACACGAAATGGTGGAGTCTCCTGCTTCATGACGTCACTCAGCGCTGAAGCTGCAGCTTCAGGACGTTCAGGTTCTAACTTCGGCCAATAGAGCTTACGAGTCTGTTCCTCTCCTGGATAGCGATGAGAGCGGTTGGGGCGAATGGCCGATTTGCCAACCCAGTCGGTAAGATATGGTCCAGGTTGCACGATACAAACATCGATGGGTCTTCCAGCCAATTCATCACGAAGAGATTCAATCATACCTTCGACCGCCCATTTGCTTGCCGTGTACGCTGCCATATCTGCAAAGCCGCGTATACCAGCGATACTGGAAATCTGAAATAGCTTCCAAGGTGTTGAAACTTCAGTAAGTTTCAACATGGATTGAATGACATTCCATGACCCAAAGAAGTTTACTTCGAAAACACGATGTACATCGTCTATTGGAGAATCTTCAAGGGGAGCAAACATACCAATGCCAGCGACATTAACGACGACGTCGATGTGGCCATAGTACGCCATTCCAGCTTGAATAGAGTTCGAGACCAATTCAGGTTGGGTAACGTCACAACGAACCGGAAGCGCTACACCTTTTTTTACCGCAGAACTCATGTATTCCAAGTCATCCAAGTTCCGGGATGCTGCCACGACACAGTCACCTTGTGATAGGGCATGAAGAGCCCATTGCTTGCCTAACCCCCGTGAAGTGCCAGTGATATACCAAACCTTGCTCATAACTACTCCTGACATGCCGTTGCAGCGATTTATAGCGAGAGGAATCCTTGAATCGTTTGTATCGCATTTCCAGAAACACTTACGTCTATTGGAACATCCTTGTGCCAAGCGACTTTCGAGCGTATTCTCGCTCTATTTTGCATCCTTGCCCCCTGGTATATTTCTATAGTTTCTTGCTTATCTATCATGCCGTATCGTGCCAGATGGATACATATTGGTCCCGCCGCAGAACCAGTTGCGGCGTCCTCGATAACTCCATAGGCTGGCGAAAACATTCGACTATGCCAAATGCCCCCCGACCCGGCTACGCAGTTGATTGCGACGTTTTGCAGTGTGGCCAGTTTATGATAGTCGGGTTGGACCTCCATGAGCGTTTTAACAGATGGGAGCGTAAAAATCACGTGCCTCGGCCCATTATTGTAAACATCGACCGGGAGTTCAGACCGCTCAACGCCGAGTATACTCGCAAGTTCATAATCAAAGGACTGCCAGGTCGGTACTGGTTGCGTCATGCTAACTTCAACACATCTGTTGTTATCCGCCTTACTGTCGATCTCGCAATTAATTACGCACTGTTTAGTCTGGAGTGCTAGGTTTTTTTTCCCAGTCGCGTAGTACAAAGCTGCTGCGGTTCCAAGAATAGGATGTCCGGCATAGGGCAACTCGTTTACCGGCGTGAAGATACGAGTAGTCGCGTCCACTATGTTATTTCCGGACAAAACGAACACTGTTTCGGAAAGACGCATTTCAGCCGCAATCATCTGCATAAGTTCACATGATAGATTGCCCGGATCTAGAAACACTGCTACCGGGTTGCCACGAAGTGGTTCTGACGTGAAAGCGTCAACAACAGCGTAGTTTAGTAACTGCAACATTTTTCGTCACAACTCCCTCTGTATTTTGATGACCCGCCGTACTTCCGAAGCTAGAAGGTCTACACCGTGTATTGTAAGAAATGATTCCGGGTGAAACTGCATCGATGAGAACTGTCGTCCACGCAAAGCATGAAGTTCTCGAGTATCTGCGTCGAATGTGGCCGAAACTCCTTGTTGCCTAAGTTCAGCTACGAGTTGACTGGAGCAAATTCCTGTAAACGTATTATAGAAACCCACCCGTTGTCGTTTGCCGAAATAGTTGATCTCTTTCTGTGTTCCTTGATTGGGGTTTTTCAAACGTACTAGCGGAATTTTCAGTTGTTTTGCAAGCACCTGGTGACTTAAGCAAATAGCGAGAAATGGTTGCTTAAGTATTACCAATTCAGCGACAATCTCATGTAACCTGCCTATTCTAGGATCGGATAAATTACAAGGATCGCCAGGCCCTGGACCTAATATCACCAAGTCGTAATTTTCGAAGTTAACTCGAGTATCGACACCGACAACTTCCGTTTGTAGTCCGATGCCGCACATTTGTGCCGCAATCATGTAGGAAAAAGAGTCTTCCGCGTCAAGTACAATTGATTTACTCATGGCCTGGCGTAAATACTGTTGTTGACGTTGCCGATGTTCGTCAGATGTCCAGTATAGTGCGGTATTTTGCTTCCTGGTTTGCAAGGTGTTCGCAATGTCGGAACGTGCCGTAATAATTGATCCTCTAGGTTTATTGAACGCGCGGAGGATGGCAGATACTTTCGATCGAGTTTCTTCGCATTCGCCTGCTGGATTTGAATCTCGTACAATCGTAGCTCCCGCACCAATACGTACATCTCCATTGGACGAAATTTCGGCTGAGCGTATCAGTATAGCCGAGTCGAGTTCGAACTGATTTTGTTGATCACCTTCTATGATCGCAACTACACCGCTATAGTATCCTCGTCCTGTTGTTTCGATAGACGAAATCATACGGCAGGCGTTTTTGACTGGCGCACCTGTGACTGTTGGAGCAAATAGAGTGTCGTGCAATAGTTTTCTCGGATCATCTCTGTACTCCCCGATAATCCGGTACCCGGTGTGTACGACATTCGAAAGTTGATGAAGATGGGGGCCTTCTACTCGAAGATTCGAGCAGGAATGCGCCATCATTTTCAGTTCTTCATCAACCACCATATTGAGTTCGTCTATTTCTTTTTGATCATTTAAAAAGTCGAGGATCTCTCGGGCCTGGAAGGCTTTGTCTTTTAAAGGGTAGGTGCCGCTTAAAGGTGTCATAGATGCCTGAGCATTTTTGATTGCTACGTGTTGCTCAGGTGTGGCGCCAACAATCCATTTGTCTTCTAAACGAACTAGGAAAGTCCAGTATGCGTCAGGATCTTGCAGTAGAAGTCGGATGAATACCTCAATTGGAACTAACGGTGAAAAGTTGTCGATTCCGAGCTCGTAATTACGGTACATGACGACATTTGATCCCTCGCCTCGCCCGATGTATTCGTTCACCACTTCCTGGACTATTCTTGAGTATTGTTTGTCTTCTAAATCAAATCGTTCATTACTGACTTCGAAGGACTCTGGCGGTACATTGTCTACAAATGAAGTCATCTCCATCTCAGACTGTTCTAAAACTGACATCGCCAACAGGGGTACGTTGTCATTTTGAACATCAAATTTTTTTTCACGCAGTTGGCAAAACGGAATGACGGTTAGTATTGCATTCGGTTTATTTTCAGGATGAAGAGAGGGGAGGGGGATGTCGGATAGGCTATCGTATGAACTTACTGGTCCGGCAAGAAGTTCGATTGTTTTATTGCGACCTCGCCCCCTGTTTCGCGATATTAGCGCATAATTAGTGTGCTCACCAACGATAATTTGCTCCAACAGATTGCTCATTTTTCTTCTCTGCTTTGATCGTCAAGTATTTCAGAATTTATTTGATGGTTTTGACTTCGGGGTGTTTATTTAGGGCACTCGAAACCGTTGAGAGTAATTCAATTTTTGCGCAAGTCAATGCTGCTTGTTTCAAGCCCATCCGGTATAGTTCTGCGGTCATATCCCCTGTTGCATCAGCGACAATAAAAGTTTGCACGTCATGAGTAAATGCATCAAGCGCAGTTGCCAAGATTCCAACGTGAGAATAGACACCACAGATAATCAACTGATCTCTATTTAAACTCTGCAACCAAGGCAATAGACTTGTTCCATAGAAGGCACTATACCTCTTTTTTGTAAGCAATAGTTCTGCCGGCTCTGGGTCGATTCCCTCAATCCATCTCCGCTGTTCGGACAGGTTCTTCATCCCAGATCCCCAAAAATCGCCCATGAGGCCCCGGTCCTTTAGTGTCATTTTTCCATCTTGGCCCGAGTACGCGATGGGGACTCCTTCGTTTCTTGCCAACGTGATCAGTGCAATCGTATTGTCTGTGAACGTTTTCTCTATCTTCTTCGGAAAAGGATTCAAAAAGAAACGCTGCATATCATGCACTAAGACGGCTGTCCGACACGGGTTAATCTTCCAATCTACTTGGTTTAGTAACGGCAGCCTTACAGCCTCTGACACGTCAAATTCGGAATCCACTTGGAGTTTTCGCATGCTAGGCTCTTATCAAGACGTCAGTCAGTCGGAAAACCGATTCGATTAATCGTGGGTGTCTCGATACCTAACGCCCACATTTGTTCGATTGGATTCATAAATTCTCTCTGTCTAACAATTTTTCCATCGAGCAGTTCGAAGGAATGTAAAAAATGATTTTTATAGTATCCTTCGGGATAGCCCTCGAAGCAAATTCGACCTCGCCCATCGCATTCGACCCAGATGAAGTTTGGGTTCTGAGTTTCATAAATTTCGATGTTGTACCATTCCCAATCTGGAAAACACCTCAGTGACCATTCTGCATGTTTTGCTAGTTTGTCGCGGCCTTTCGTAGCTACCGGTGCACCCTTGTCTGAGGTCCATAATCCAGCTTCGCCGTCTTCAACGAATAGATTATGCCGTTCTAAACGTGCTTTCCCCCGAGAGTTCATATAGATTTCTACCGTGTCACGGTTCTTTTTTCTAGTTTCAGTTTCGACAGTACTCATGACTTTTTTCCTCTATCTCGCGCCTGACTTGGCTCATTGTGGGGTGGTTGGGTTGCTTGGGGGCTGGTTGTTGTTGGGATTGTGGGGGTTGCGTGGGTTGGGGTGCGCACTAACGTGGGGGTATGAGTCCGTACGTTCGCACGGTCAGGA
>CALIZH010000310.1 GCA_938028585.1 uncultured Actinomyces sp.
TACAATCGGCTTGTTGTGAATGGTGACCGAAACATTTTGCACTTCAAGGCGCATGTTACTCACCATCCCTAAAGCTGTAGTTACGGGCGACCATGATGTAGACAAAGAACGGCGCGCCTACAACAGCGGTCAGAATGCCAATAGGAACTTCGGTATTGCCTAGGACGGTACGAGCACAGGCATCTGCCCAGAGAATAAAAATAGCTCCCAGTACCAGCGCAGTTGGCACCAGTCTTCGATGATCTGATCCAACAAACGAGCGCGCAATATGCGGAATGATAAGACCAACAAAACCGATGGTTCCCACTGAAGAAACAAGCGTGCCAACCATGAGCGCAGAAATGGTCAAGTATGCCCATCTGCACAAATTGGTATTGAGACCAAGCGTTGTAGCAGCCTCGTCTCCCATTAGAAGCACATTGAGAGAGCGGAACTGCGTTAAGAAAAACACACTGACGAGAAGTACTACGACAACAGAAACGCCAACATTTCCCCAGCTTGCTCGTGCTAAAGAGCCCATGGTCCAAAACTTCAGATCCATCATGCCCTCAGCATTAGCGGCGATAGTAATAATGAAATTAGAAAGAGCCGTGAACAGGGCATTCAAAATCATGCCTGAGAGAACAAGCTTTGATGACGTCATATGTCCGCCAGTAGACGCCAACAACAAAACGCCAATCGTGGCAATTGTTGAGCCGATAAACGAGAACAGCGGCACCGAAGAAATTCCCACAACGTGTACCGCGCCGGCTCCAAGCATGATGGCACAGGTGGCTCCGCACGAAGCTCCTGATGAAATGCCCAAAATATATGGCTCAGCCAAGGTATTTTGAACTGACGCCTGCATGACAACACCCGAAAGCGCAAGGCCAGCTCCGGCTACCACACCTAAGATGATACGAGGGAACCTTAGCGACCAGACGACCTTCTCGACAGGTCCTCCTGCAGCTAGAGCCTCCGGTAGCGGCATGCCAAAAAGATGATGTGTCAGCACGGCATATGCGTCTTGTAGGGACACGCCGATGGCGCCCATCGTTGAAGTTATTACAATACTCGCCACCAGAATTGCGACGAGAACTCCCATGAAAAGACGGAACGGCCCGGCTTTTCTTACCATACAATACCCCTCTAAAGTGACGCTGCTTTTCTTTGTACACAAGACATAAGTTGCAGACAGAGCAGAAAATTTGAGAGTTAACTATAACTTACTTTTTGAGTTATGAGAAGTCGGACATAGTAAGAAATGTCTAAAATAGCTACATCTCTTTATGGGATCTACCGTCCGGCGATGTACATCGCTGGTAGCTAACAGACAGTAACAGACAAGGATTTTCATGGATTTATCAGCTCTACCAGACAGCACAATCACTATTGGAGAACGCTCCAAAGTCCCAGGTCTTCTTGTTGTTCTCCATGGCTCTCTGTTGATGCCAAAGATAACTTCTCTTCTTTCTTCTGGAAAACTTGACGCCACAAAACTTCCCCAATGCCTCACCATTACCGCGCCGTCTAATCAAGACTGCTATTCCCCTTGGCCAGCTCCAAGCACACGTGTTGAGGCTCCAGACTTTGGAGGATTTGGAAGAGAATTTCTCTCAGACATCGTACTTCCAACTGTCGAGAAGTACGCTGCCCTAGCTACCCATACCGCTCAGAATGACTGTCCGCTTACGCTTCTAGGTTATTCATTGTCGGGTTTGTGTGGTCTCTTTGAGATGCAGACAACCTGCTACTTTGACCAGTATCTTCTTGCCAGCCCAAGCACGTGGTTTCCTGATTTTGTTAAAACCTTTGATACAAGTCATGTGCGTTCAGAGATTCGCTGGTGTATTGCAAGTGGCGAGCGCGAAGGTATAAACCATCCTGAGCCCCTGCGCTCAGTGAGACAGACAACAGATGCACTGGTTGAGAAACTAGCATCTGCTGCTCCTAACCATAAACGTATGATCGATTCCTATAATCATCACAATGGTCTTGAACTGAGGTTACAACGCTTGCTGAACTTTGGTTTTGATGCATAGAGGCAGTGCACACAGGGAGGTTTAGTATCCTGTCATAGTGACTTGCCTGAGTAACAAAAAACCTGCCGAGGGCGGGTTTTAAAATTCTTATGGTCGCGGGGACAGGATTTGAACCTACGACCTTCGGGTTATGAGTAAATTAGGATAGAGGTTTCGTAAATTTTTTTCATCTATCTCACCTGAGCATACTGTACTAATTAGGCGCTTTGTGCTTTTGCATCTCCAACGTTCTGTAGAAATCTACTTCTTCTACATCTCCAACTTCATTTTGGCAGTCCTTTCGTACACTGACTCCGTCTCGCCTTGAGATCGGATCCCCCAACACGAGAAGCCAGACGGCCATGAGAAAGAGCATTGACGAGAGGTCGCATGAGGCAATCAGCGCGAACCTAAAGCACAGGGGCATTGCAGCAAGACGAACCCATCCTCATCGCAAGGTATCTCTATGGCGAAGCTCAAGTCATCGCTCATTGTTGCCTCCATTGTCAATCTCGCGCAGCCTCAACAGCCAGCGTCTAATGCTCCCGTCCTCAAAGAAACCAAGTAGTGCTCCGTCGCAGAAGCGTTCTGCCCTCACGGCTCCCAGCAGAAGTGCCATCACCGCCTGGCCGTCGAGATCCGACACGTCTGCTCTGGACATTGCCTGGCTGTCCCACTCGAGCCCGTTGCGCTCGAGTATGTCGCGGTAATGCGTGAGTTCATATTCGGGATGCTCGTCCGCAAAGTCGTAGATTGCCTGTTCAACATTCGTGACTGTCGTTTCGTAGTCCACGTAAGGCATCTGAATTGGGTCATCCATAGTGCCCTTACTCTCTCGGTCTACGACCCAGTTGCCAAATCTCTCGGCTTTCTCAATGCCAGGCAGGTGCTTCGTCAGTCCTTCAAACACAGGCTGCCTCCTTTGAGAAATGTGCCTTGGCAATTCCATCAAGCTGCGAGCGTATCTCCTCGAAAGGCTGGTTGAGATCGAGCGTCCTCACGCTTATCTGGTTGCCGCTCATCTGGTACACGCCATCAGGCTGAATTTCTTCGTCGGTCTTTGCGTAGAGCAGCATGCCCGATACACTGTGGGCTTTGGGGGTACTGGAAAGCTCCACTTCCTTGTTCTTCACGTAGGTGAAGATCTGGTACAGGTTACTCGAATGGACGCTTCGCTTGTCAAACTGCTGTTGCATTGTGAGGCTGTAATACTTCGCGTCGATGATGAGGACAGTCCTGCCCTGCTCGAGCGTTATGTCAGTGTGCATAGCGGGGAGCATGTCATCGAAGCCGTCGTCGAGAGCCCAGCTGATGTACGGCGCCCCTGCAGAAAGCTCTGGGTGCTCGCGTCTGTAGTACTCAAGGATGAACTTCTCGTACAGGTGGCTCATGCGTTGCTCGTCGAGGAGGTCCATCATGCGGATGCTTCCGTCTTCCTGCGTCTGGAGGAGGCCCTTCACGACCAGCCAGCACACATTCATGAGCATGCGGTAGGCCTGATTGTTCCGGTCGAAGCGCATGTGCCAGTCCTCATGTGCAAGGTCTACGTCGCCCACGTCCACGAAGTACGGTAGCAGCCGCCTGAGCGCCTTCTTGCGCACCTTGTCGATGTCCGAGCGGACCAGGAGCGCAATCGTCGCCTTGAGGATGCGGTTCATGCGCGTGTCCGTGCTGAACTCGTCGTAGCTGCAGACCAGCTGCCTGCGCAGGATCGAGCGTGTCTTCAGAGACTCGGACAGCTCTATCTTTCCCCTCGGGGAGGAGAGCGCCTCCTCGCGGTCGATATACTCTTGACCGAGGCCTCGCTTTAGCTGCAAGCTTACACCCCGCGCCAGTATCGCGGCAAGGAGCTCGGCGGTGTTTCCAAACTCCTCGGCGGCTATGTCGCAGTAGCCCTGCCCCCGTAGCGTCTGGAACGCGTAGGCGAGCATGTAGTAGATGTTCTGTATCCGGATCACTGGATGGACCTATGTAGTTTGTCTGCCCAGTCATCGACCTTGGAGGGCTCGTCGAACCAGTACTCGCGTAGCATCGGCACGAGCTCGTAGTCGGCGATTTCCGAGAGCTTCTCGTCCGTCACGTCGTCCGGAGACATGCGGCAGAAGTAACTGTGGCCGATGCAGAAGCCGTCTCCGAGCGACTCGTCGGAAGCGATCGCCTCGTTCAGCTTCACGACGCAGGCGACGAGCCTGTCGAACTTCTCGCTGGCAAGCCCCTCCTGGTACGCGGCGAAGCTCTCCGTGTCGAAAGCTGGTCGGAGCTCGAAGAACGCGAAGCGGCGACGCAGCGCGTAGTCGAGCATGGCGAGTGAGCGGTCAGCTGTGTTCATCATTCCTATGAGGTAGACGTTGCTCGGGACGTAGAACAGCTCGTGCGAGTAGAGCAGCTGCAGCGTGTTCCTCGGTCCGCGCTTGTCGTTCTCGATGAGCATGAACAGCTCGCCGAAGATCTTCGAGAGGTTACCGCGGTTGATCTCATCGATGATGAAGAAGTAGTCGTTGTCAGAGTCGTCCTGTGCCTTCTTGCAGAAGCTGTAGAACGTGCCCTTCTCGAGGTCGAAGCCCTGCGCATTCGGGCGGAACCCCTCGATGAAGTCCTCGTAGCTGTAGCTCTGGTGGAACTGCACCATCATCACGCGCTCGGCGTCCTTCACACCCATCATGGAATAGGCCAGGCGCTTTGCGGCGAAGGTCTTGCCCACGCCCGGGGCGCCCTGCAGGATGATGTTCTTCTTCGCGCGCAGGACGTTGGCGAGGGTCCCGTAGCGCTCGGCGTCCATGTAGACCTCCGAGAGGAAATCCTCGGGTGTGTACGCCGGGTATTCGACTGCGCCTGAGCCTTCCTCGGGTTCGCCGTCCTCGTCCTCGAAGAACGAGTCGAGCTTCGCGACGAGGTCGGGATAGGCGGTGATGTCCGTCAGGGTCTTCATGGCGAGGAGGTCTT
The DNA here is from genome assembly GCA_938028585.1 of uncultured Actinomyces sp. GTDB lineage: Bacteria > Actinomycetota > Actinomycetes > Actinomycetales > Actinomycetaceae > Pauljensenia. Next base: position 4,944 of record CALIZH010000310.1, read on the forward strand.
CTGTTTGCCACTCTCCGCCGTGCGTCCAGCGTACCTTGCGGATGTTCGGGTAGGAGTCGCCATTGTCGTCGAACTGGTAGTCCCCCTCGACGACGCCGCGGCCTATGATCACGCTGCGGCCCCGCTTCGCGAAGACGACATCGCCCGGCTTCAACTCACGAGAGAACTGCCAGAGCGCGAGTGCGGAATTCTTCTGCGAGAACTTGCTGCTGTACAGGGTGCGCAGGCTCTTGCGGATGTCTTCCTTGCTGACGTACTGCTCGACGTTGCCGAGCTTGCTCCAGCCGATGCCCATGATGCCGCGCGCGTAGAAGTCGTCCCACCTAGCGGCGCCGTCTCCCGGGGAGTAGGTCCAGTAGTGCGTGGTCCTGATACCCTCGTCTCCGAGGGCGTTTTCCTCCGCTTTCACAGCTGCTGCCTTCTCGGCAGCCTTCCTCTCCTGGTTGACGCGCTCGGACTCCACGAAGGCGGCAGCTGTCAGCGAGGGGAAGTCTGTATACGGGCACTCTTCGCTTCTAAGCTCCGACTTAATGGTGTCGCAAATGACGAGGTAGCGCTCTCCGTCGTGAACTGGCGAGTCCTTCTCCTTCGGCACGGCGTTGGCGATAGCGCTACCGGCCTTTGCGACGTCGGCCATAAACCAGCGGTTGCGCGAATCCAAACTGATGAAGCTATAGGGCCTTGCCCAGTAGAGGCCCATAGTGAGCTTCCAGCCAAGCGAAAACTGAATGACTGTGGCATCGAATGCATCGACGAATGCCTTGCGGTTCTCTTCGCTATCATCGGCGTCTAGCGCGAGTTCGGCTTCGAACACGCTCCAGAGGTTATCGATGTCGTGCTCACTGCGCCGTTCGTCGTTGGCGAAGGCATAGAAGGTCGCGTTGAGATTGTTGAGCACGGGGATGCCCTCAAAGTCCGTGGGCTGGTCTGCCCCAATGTCGAACACCTCTGCGATGACTGCGATGATCTTCCGTCGGTTTGCATCCGTGATGCCCTTATTGAAAAGGCCGAAGACGGTGAACGGGTCAATATCATTCAGCTCATCTGCCTCGAGCTTGGGCAGTTGCATCCCAGTGCGCGAATACGCGTCGTTCAACATGGAGATGAGTGTCTGTCGGTCATTCCTGTAAGCCAGCAGCTTGTCTGCGAGTTTCTGGTAGAAGCCCGTCCACGAGTGTTGACTGTCTATCTGTATCGCCACGTTGTCCACAGCTTCCCTCCTTATTTCGAGTACAGGTCGAAAACCAAAACCCGCACGTAAGTAATCTGGCCAGGTTTATCGCTTCTCACGAACTGGCAGTCGAGTTCGTTCTTATCGATAGCCTTGAAACTGCGAATATCTTCATGTGACTGAAGGGCATTGCTCACATGTGCGAGGACATCATCAAACCTGCGCTTCCGGGAAAACACTATCAGCGCTGTTTTGACATCGCGCCAAGTCAAGTACCCCAAGAGCTGAGCTATAGCGTCAGTGAACGCCGCCAACGAGTTGCTCCTGCAGTTCCATCTCGGTAGCGCCGCTGTTCACAAGCTCCGAATACTTCACCTCGTGCACCTGCCTTTGAGTAAATACAACGTGAATACATTCTAGCAGTAATGCATTTGTGTGAGTGCTAGTTCCTGCAGCATGAGACAGATTTTCAGCTCTAAGCAAGCAGCCTATCTTGTGCGCACAACGCTCGAGATAGCGCTTGTCGACACCGGAAGCCACGTCCATCGCGCTGTCGCTCCGATAAAGCGTCGATCCACTCGGATGACGAGCAACAAAAAACCCGCCGAGGCGGGTTTAAAATTCTTATGGTCGCGGGGGCAGGATTTGAACCTACGACCTTCGGGTTATGAGC
>CALIZH010000311.1 GCA_938028585.1 uncultured Actinomyces sp.
GTCTATAAATCAGACACTCAAATCTTCCACCATCTACTTCTTCACCTCCTCCGTCACATTCTTAGCTGTAACATGAAGCAAAACTAAGCCTTATCACCTTGTTCGATCTTCCTTCACCAAAGAGCAACTTTCAATTAGCTACTTCTCGCGCAATATCGGAGTTTCCACCCCCCCCTTTTCCTCGTGTCTCCCAGGCAGGAATCCGGAGCTTCGCTTAGCATGCTTTTCTTCTGAAAAACAGCCTACAGTTTGCCTCTATCCCTTACTTTCACCAGAATTTTTCCAAAAAGTCTCACCGAGATAGGAATTTAGGCCTAAAATCTGGCTAGGACCACCCACTCGCACTGTTGCAGGAGTAGCCATGTTCTCTTTGGTGAGCACAAGCTTTACGCCGTCAACGACGGCTATTGGCTCAAATGTTTTTCTCACGGCACTTGCGGGAATTCTTCCGCTCCTGCTGTTTTTCGTCCTTCTGGGCGCTTTTAAAGTCAAGACACACTGGTGCGCATTGATTTCACTGGTTGCTGCGCTACTTATCGCCGTCCTTGGCTACAAGATGCCACTGAGCATGAGCCTTTTAGCAGCGGGCCAAGGCATTGTCTTCGCCTTGATCCCCATCATCTACATCATCATCGCTGCAGTGTGGCTTTATAACCTCACCGAGGTTTCCGGCCGCAGTAAGGACATGCGAGCTGTCTTCAACACAATCGGCAAGGGCGATATTCGAGTCCAGGCATTGATCATCGCTTTCTCGTTCTGCGGTCTACTTGAGGGCCTCGCAGGTTTCGGTGCGCCCGTGGCAATCGTTGCCGCGATGCTTGTCTCACTTGGCCTTCCCCCGGTAAAGGCTGCTGTTGTGACCATCGTTGGCAACGCAATCAACGTTGGTTTCGGAGCAATGGCAATCCCGACAACGACCGCCGGCCGTTTGGGTGGCCAAAACCCCCTGATGGTTGCAGCCAATATGGGTCACCTTTCTTGGATTTTCGCCTGCTTCATTCCTCTCCTCCTCTTGTGGATCCTTGATGGGGGCCGAGGCGTCGCCCAGTTGTGGCCGATCGCTCTGATTTCCGGCGTTGCGACCGCTGCCGGCCATTTCTTCACCTCAGAGTTCTCCTATGAGCTGACCGCTGTCCTTGCTTCACTTCTGGGATTGGCCGCCTCTTACATCTTCCTCTTGGTGTGGACCCCGAAGACGCCCGATGACTACCGTTCTGAGAGCACTCAAGAGGATCGTCCCAATGCCTCGCGCATTACCTTGGCACTTCTCCCCTATGTTTTGGTTGTTGTCGTCATTGCCATCACCAAGTTGTGGAAGATCGGCGTCGATATTGATGCCATCTTCAAGTCGACAGACATCAAGATCCCAGTCCCTGGATTACACGGAGAATTGGTAGATTCTGCAGGCAAGGCAGTTTCTTCGACGATCTACACCTTCCAGTTCCTCTCTAACCCCGGAACCTGGATCTTCGTCACTGCTCTCATTGTTGCTTTCGTTTACGGTCGTACTAGTTCGGGCGGCCGGTACCCGATGACTTTCGGAAAGGGAATTGCAACTCTCTTCAAGACAATTTCCACCTTGAAGATTTCTATCCTGACGATCTGCTTGGTCATGGGCTTGGCCTACGTCATGAACCTCTCCGGACAAACAGGGGCGATCGGTACCGCTCTTGCAACAACCGGCGTGTTCTTCGCCTTCCTCTCCCCCATCCTCGGTTGGTTGGGAACAGCTGTCGCAGGATCGGCAACCAGTGCCGGTGCACTTTTCGCCAACCTTCAGTCCACTGCCGCACAGATCGCGGGACTCGATCCATCGACTTTGCTTGCAGGCAACACGATTGGTGGCGGTATCGGCAAGATTGTGTCGCCACAAAATCTCACCATCGCAGCGACCGCAATCAACGAGCCCGGAAGCGAAGCAGAAATTCTCAAGAAGGCGGCCCCCTATTCCATCGGATTGCTGCTCATCTTGTGCGTCTTGATCTTCCTCGCCTCGCAAGGATATTTGGGTTCCTATATGCCCGTTGCTTAAGATCGTTGGGCTCGCAGTCGTCTGGCTGCGAGCCCAAGGTCTACTTGAAGAGAGAGGTGCTATGCCGAAGCCATTGCGATCCTTGGCAGTTCTCAGCGCCATCATCACGCTTCTGACGGGATGCATTCCCTTCGGTTCAAACGCCACGCAATCGCGTTTACCCCAGGACCCACGTTTTGCCGAGTTCACCTACGAAACTGATGGCGAGCTCAAGATCCAAGAGCGCACCGATTCCTTCAACGAACGGATGCCCGGGCTTCGTGCAACGCAAGGACACGTCGTGGCAGCCAATTTCCCAGAGGGGTGGCTCTTACCCTCACCCGACCATCACTTATGGGTAACAGGCGTCGCAAGTGTTCCTCCTGAGACAATCCAGATGCTTGCCAATGGAAGCGGCGGAAATAACGCACTTCTTCCCGGTATCTATCCAGGCCTCTACGAGTACGTTCCCCAAAACTGCCACTTTTTCACTGTTCCCTCCGATCATGCGAATACTGTGCTCCAAACTGATAAGAACAACACTCAATCGAACTGGGGGTCATTCGAAATCACAAGCTTTGCGGCTTCCTCGGACTGTAACCTCATCATCGTCACTGGCGAAGGAATCAGGGGCTAAGAGAACACCTTTCCCCAGCTGAGCGCTCTCTCGGAGTAAAGAGAAGCCCAACAGACTTCCTTTCGCAGATACGGGAACTACTACCCGGCCTCGTGAACCCACGACGCCGGGTCTTTGTTTTTCACGCGCCGCAGCGTCGTAAAACTGAAAAAGGAAAGGATACTCTGTCTTAAGTCGCATTTTCGGCGCGACAAATAGCTCAAGAGAAGCCGTCATCTCAGCGTTCAAATTCTGCGACTTTTCCGCACGAAATCAACAATTCTGGCCACCACTAAGCAAAGGGCTCACACCTTATCCACCATTGGGACCTCAGACCCAGCCATACTTTGAGAAATAGCACCTACGAGAAAGGATCTCCCAGTGCGTATCGCTCTCTTCTCAACTTGCCTGGCAGACGTCATGTTCCCCCAGGCCGCGCAAGCAACAGTCACGTTGCTTGAACGACTGGGCCATGAAGTTGTCTTCCCTGAAGGCCAGGTCTGCTGCGGCCAGATGCACGCCAACACCGGCTACTTCGAAGATGCCGCCAAGATCACTCGCAACCACGTTCGAACCTTCGAACCCGTCCTTGACGGCGAATGGGATGCAATCGTGGTTCCTTCTGGCTCTTGCACGGGTGCAGCCCGACACGAGCAAAAACTCGTCGCTGAGCACGTTGGCGACGATCAGCTCGCAAAGCGCTCCCAGCAGATTGCCGCACACACCTACGATCTCACCGAGCTCATCACCGATGTCTTGGGCCTGGAAGATGTCGGCGCATACTTCCCCCACACCGTGACATATCACCCAACCTGTCACTCACTGCGCGTCGCACGAGTGGGAGATCGCCCTTACCGCCTGCTTCGCGCGGTGGAAGGTCTCACCCTTGTTGACCTTCCCGACGCTGAGGTTTGCTGTGGCTTTGGTGGAACCTTCGCCATGAAGAACTCTGAAACCTCGACCGCGATGCTTGCTGACAAGGTCTCGAATGTCATGTCAACGCACGCCGAGGTTCTGGTCATGGGTGACTACTCCTGCTTGATGCACGTCGGTGGTGGCCTGTCTCGACTGAACTCGGGTATCCGCCCCATGCACCTCGCAGAGATTCTTGCATCCACCAAGGACAAGCCCTTCCTTGGCAACATTTCATTCGCTCCAGAAAGCGCACAGGTGATCTGAAATGTCTGAAACCTTCATCGGTATGCCCGGGATTGCCTCGGGTGATGACTCCAATGCTGCGGTTCACACCGGAGGATGGCGAACGACAGTTGAGATCCCCGAAGACACTCTTCGCTGGGGACCCACCTTCCCCGAGGCCGCGCATAAGACCCTTGCAAACACTCAGATGCGTCGCAATCTGGGCCACGCTACACGCACCATTCGCGCTAAGCGTGGTCTGCGCGTTGCAGAAATGCCCGACTGGGAAGATCTGCGTGACGCTGCAGAAGCGATCAAGTTTGAGGTCGAATCTCGACTCCCCGAACTCCTAGAAGAATTCGAGCGCAATGTCACCGCCCGCGGAGGCATCGTCCACTGGGCACGCGATAAGCATGAAGCGAATCGCATCATCGCGGACATCATCAAGTCCAAGGGCGTCGACGAAGTCGTCAAGATCAAGTCGATGGCAACCCAGGAAACGAACCTCAACGAGTTCCTGAAAGACGAAGGTATTTCCGCACGCGAGACCGACCTGGCAGAAATGATCGTTCAGCTTGCTGACGATATGCCCAGCCACATTGTCGTTCCCGCAATTCACCGTAACCGTTCCGAGGTTCGTGGCATTTTCCTCGATCGAATGGAAGATGCCCCGCGTGATCTTTCTGATGATCCTCAGGAATTGACGGCCGCCGCACGCGCACACCTTCGTAAGAAGTTCCTGCACGCCAAGGTCGCGGTTTCAGGTACCAACATGGGCGTCGCTGAAACCGGAACCGTGTCGGTCTTTGAATCGGAAGGTAATGGACGTATGTGCCTGACCCTTCCCGATACGCTCATCACATTGATGGGTATCGAAAAGCTGGTGCCTCGCTACCAGGATATCGAGGTCTTCTCCCAGCTTCTCCCCCGCTCTGCAACGGGTGAGCGTATGAATCCCTACACCTCGATGTGGACGGGAGTGACTCCGGGTGATGGCCCGCAGGAATTCCACCTGGTCCTGATGGATAACGGACGCACCAAGACTCTTGCGGATCCCATTGGCCGCGAAGCCCTTGCATGCATCCGTTGTGGTTCCTGCATGAATATCTGCCCGGTCTACCAGCACACTTCGGGTCACGCCTACGGTTCGGTTTACCCCGGCCCCATCGGCGCCATCCTCACGCCACAGCTAACTCAAGGTTTGGACGAGAAGGATCCTGTCCACACTCTTCCCTTCGCGTCTTCTCTGTGCGGTGCGTGTGGTGAGGTCTGCCCGGTCAAGATCAAGATTCCGAACATCCTGCTCCATATGCGTGCCCGTACCGTGGACGTCAAGCACAGCATCGTGCCCGATATCTGGGATTTGGCGATGGGTGCTTCCACTCCTGTCATGTCCAATTCAAAGGCATGGGAGCTGGCTACAACCGGCGTCAAGGCAACTCGCATTGCCAAGAAGAAGGGAAAGATCGGTGCTCTTCCCTTCCCGGCCTCGCTGTGGACTACTGCCCGCGATATTCCGGTCGCTCCGAAGGAAACATTCCGCCAGTGGTGGCGGCGTACTCACCCCGACTCAGATGCCTCGGCTCCGCGCTCAGATGCGCCGGCAAAGGATCTCCCCTTGGCAAGTGAGCACGGAATGACTACTCACACGAATACTGAGGAGGCCTGAGATGGTTATGGATGCGAAGACCGCTATCCTCGCCCGTGCGCGCGAGGCCATTGAGCGCTCGCAAGAGGGACGTCCCGTCCGCGAGATTCCCCGTAACTACATCCGCGAAGGCCAGCATGCACCCGGTTCGGATGAAGTCGTTGCTGAGATGATTGAGAAGCTTGAGGATTACTCAGCGCAGGTTGTCGAGGCACGCGATGATCAGGCGATCGAAGACGCGATCGCAAAGTTCCTTTCCGAGGCCAAGGCTTCCTCGGTTGTCGTTCCCACCGGCCTCGATGATCAGTTCAAGAAGGCGGCTGGACGCGATAAGCGAAAGGTACGTGAAGATTCGCGCGAGAACGCTATTCCGACATTGGAATTGGACGATATCGATGCCGTTGTGACCCGCACTCGCGTCGGGATTTCCATTTCGGGAACGATTATTTTGGACGGCGAACCTGATCAAGGACGCCGCGCCATCACTCTTGTTCCCGATACTCATGTGGCAATTCTGGAGCGCTCTGCGATCGTTCCGACCGTCCCACAGGCCGTCGATATCTTGGGTGAGCATCCCGAGCGTCCAACAACCTGGATCGCCGGTGGTTCCGCAACTTCAGATATCGAATTGGTTCGAGTCAATGGCGTTCACGGTCCTCGTCACCTGCGAGTGATCATCGCACACTAAGCAGTCCACGACTGACACTGTGTAGTTAAGTGGTGGTGCGGCCCCAAAAGGACCGCCCCACCACTTACTCTCTTATTCACAGGAAATCGAAGAAGTACCTCAGCATGGACGTCTCTACTCCGTTATTTCCTTCCCATCCTCCTGTGAGCTCTCAAGAGTGAATGCGAAAGAATGAGTCGTCATATCATTCATCACGATATAAATCTTTTCGCGCCCCTCGAGCTCTGCGAAGAAGATATCTTCAAGCTTGATGTCGTTTTTATCAAGTTCCTTCGTGAGCCATTCCTTGCTCTGGCCAGAGGCTTCAAGTTGATCCTGAACAACCTGTCCCTTCGAGACTAAGACGTAGCTCAAGCTTCCATCGCCCTTCTTGACAACGGTCAAAGAGCCATTGGATCCATACTGTGCAAACTCAACATCTTCAACTGAAAAGATCCCGCGCGAGCGAAGCTCTTCGGTGAAGCTAATCATGTCAAAAGTATTGTTTGCATCATCGAGGGAATCAATGACGAAATGGCCGTGATTGATGATAGTCACCGCTTTGCCCTTGACGATTTGCCGCGCGGGCATGAAGCGGGAGGCAATGAAGTTGAAGAGAGAAATCATCCCTACGGTTGCAAGCAGCAGCACAACGTAGGAGAAAGTAGAAACTGAGTGGTTATAGATAATACCACCGATGATTCCACCCAGAATGAAGTTTCCGATGAAGTCAATGGAAGTGAATTGGGTGAGGCTCTGTTTCTTTGTCAAAGTCAGGTGAGCAGAGATGATGACGATACCGATGAAAAGCCGGAAAATCGAATGCGCGTCAAGGAAAAGTTCGTGCCACATAAGCTAACGATAGAACACGGACTGAGTAATAACAGTGTGAGCCCGGTACCAATCGGTACCGGGCCCCACAAAAACTTGCGAACGGAGGAATCAGTCCTCGACGTCCAGCAGGCCGTTCTTGTACGCCTTCGCCAGACGACGGGGAACACGCACCTCACGGCCGCCCACCTTGATGGTGTTCAGCTCAGTGAGATCGGCCTTCCATGCGGACCGGCGAGTGCGGGTGTTTGCTCGGGACATCTTGCGCTTGGGAACTGCCATGACCCTACCGCTCCTCTTCTAGTTCTGACGTTTTTACCGCGTCGATGCGCATCTTTCAGATACACAGTCATACAGATATGACTTTCGACAACCTGACCACTGTAGCACGACGGGCCAAAAGTACGCATATTCCAAAGGAATTATTCGTGCGAAGCTCGTCTCATTCCCAGAGCTCGCAATCACTCATGCAACAATGAAGACACTATGTCCTCTCTTCGAGTGCTTGCTTCAGGCACACGCCTGTCCCATGAGATTGAAATTAAGCGATCGCGCTTTATTGCATCGATCGCTAGAACAGATACACCCGAAGAAGCCCGAGAGTTCATTAATTCGGTGAAAGACGCCCATCCACAGGCACGCCACAACTGCTCAGCATGGATGATCGCAGAAGAAGGCCATTCACCTTCTCAACATTCCTCAGATGATGGAGAGCCCTCAGGAACCGCTGGAACGCCCATGTTGGATGTTCTCAAGCGCAATGAACTATGGAACGTGACGGTCGTTGTGACGCGCTACTTCGGAGGAATTCTCTTGGGCGCCGGCGGCCTCGTGCGGGCTTATTCAAGCGCAACCAGTGAGGCGCTTGCTCGGGCCCCTTTCGCACGCTTGGAGGCGCTGGCAGTCGTTGAGACTGAACTCGCTCCCGTCGATGCTGGACGAATCGAAGGCGAGTTACGCCGACTAGGCGGGCACGTACTCGATACTCAGTGGGGATCCTCTGTATTACTCACCGTGGCGATGACCCCCGATCAATTAGAAATCGCCGAGAACCTGCTTGCCACGCTTAGTTCAGGCCAGTATGTTTTTCGCCCCCTGGGACAACGTTACATAGAAATCGCGGAATAATCTGCCTCCCCATAGAGTTGCAGTTACGTGCATGGCACGAAGCGACATCTAGGAGACATCATGACCAACATCGCAACAGATGTCACCGACCTCATCGGTGGCACTCCCCTGGTTCGAATTAACCGCCTGAGCGAAGGCGGCGCGGAAATCGTCGCAAAAGTCGAGGCTTTCAACCCCGCTTCTTCCGTCAAGGATCGTATCGCTCGTTCCATTGTTGATGCAGCAGAGGCATCCGGAGAGCTCAAGCCGGGCGGAACCATTATTGAAGCGACCTCGGGAAATACCGGCGTTGCACTCTCGATGGTCGGTGCAGCACGCGGTTACAAGGTTGTCATTGTTATGCCTTCCTCGATGAGCCTTGAGCGCCGCATTCTTATTCGCGCCTTTGGTGCGGAACTGGTCCTTACCGACCCCAAGGGTGGAGTGACCGCCGCTGTCGCAGAAGCTGAGCGCATCCGCGATTCCCGTCCCGGATCCATCATCGCCTCCCAGTTCACCAACCCTGCAAACCCCGCCGTGCACCGTCGTACGACTGCAGAAGAGATTCTTCGCGATACCGACGAGAACGTTGATATCTTCATTGCCGGTGTCGGTACGGGTGGAACAGTATCTGGTGTGGGTGCCGTCCTCAAGGAAATCAAGCCCAACGTCAAGGTCATCGCGGTTCAACCGGCAGAGTCCCCGCTTCTTACCGGTGGCGAGGCTGGCCCTCACGGCATCCAGGGACTCGGCCCGAACTTCGTTGCTCAGACCTATGACCCCAGCGTCGTTGACGAAGTGATCGATATTGAAACCCCACTTGCTCTGGAAACTTCGCGACGAGCAGCCGCGGAAGAAGGCTTGCTTGTTGGTATTTCCTCAGGCGCAGCACTTGCCGCTGCGATCCAAGTGGCCCAGCGCCCTGAAAACGAAGGCAAGCGAATCGTCGTGGTCCTCCCCGATACCGGCGAGCGTTACCTTTCGACAGCGCTCTTCGAAAACCTGCGCGACTGACAGGTCTGGGGTGGATGAGCTCACGGCTCATCCACCCCATTTCTGCGCCCCTTAGATGAGAACGCACACGACAGTCCAAACCCCCAAGCACTTCATCCCTCACGAAAGTGCAACACTGACCACGAGCAACTGACGGAGAACTACCTATGGCCTCGTCTCCACGCAAGATCATTCAGCTTCTTGCAGAGGATCTTCGAACGGCAAAACGGCGCGATCCTGCCGCGCGTTCAACTCTTGAAGTCGCACTCGCCTACCCCGGCGTCCATGCACTGTGGACTCACCGAGTGACACACGCGATGTGGTCTCACCCCGCGCTACGCACTCCCGCCCGCGTCCTTTCCTCAATTGCACGGATGGCGACCGGGGTTGATATTCATCCCGAGGCAACTATCGGGCGCCGCGTATTCATTGACCACGCCACTGGGGTCGTCATTGGGCAAACAGCCGAGGTCGGTGAAGACGTTGTGATCTTCCACGGGGTGACCTTGGGTGGTGTCGCCATGAACCCCGGAAAACGTCATCCAACCATTGGTAATCACGTCATGATCGGTGCTGGCGCAAAGGTTCTTGGCCCGATCACTGTAGGTGATGGAGCCAAAGTTGGAGCCAATGCCGTCGTCACCAAGGATGTCCCCGAAGACGCGGTTGCGATCGGCGTCCCAGCAAAGTTGCGTCAGAAACCAGAAGAACGAATGGTGGAGGACGATCGCGATCTCATCATCGATCCGAATTGCTGGGAAGACGATCCCACCTGGTACATCTAAGTTCCTCGTATTTGTCAAGCTTTGGAACAAACTCCCAGAAGCCACTCTGTGAGTTCGCACACCTTCTCACACACCATCACCCGTGTAACAGATCACATATTCTGTCCTTATGGACAGACATTCTCTACAAGCACAGATTGACGCACTGACGCGCCTTCGCGGTGCAACAGAGTGTGAGATCGGCGTACTGACGCGCTTCGATATCCCGGAACTCGCTGAGCTTTCTTTAGCGGCATACGGTATCCGCCCAAGTATCGAGGCACATATTGAAGCAACAGACGAGATGCGCCTGTGCTTTGACGGGGTTTTCGGCACCCCATTGGAGGGATCTTTCCTAGGTGGCTGGATCGAAGGAGAGTTAATCGCCGCGATCATTGTCGTCGTCGATCCCCCCGTCGAGGAGCCCAGTGGACTTCCACAGGTCATCGACCTGATGGTTCACCCGAAGTTCCGGGGCCGCGGAATTGCTACCGCATTGGTCGCAGAGTGCGCGCGTCGCTGTAAGGACTGGGGAGCATCCTCCCTCATCGTCAGAATCGACGAGGCGAATGTTCACCTTCCACAGATCTACGACATCTTCCAAGAAGGCGAAAACTCCCCCACAAGCTAGACAGAAATGCTTCAAGCACAGGGAAACACTTCGCAATTAGTTGAGCTGTCCCCTACCGCGAAGTCTTTCTACCGCTTTAGTTCTGGCAATTCGAGCACCAGAAAAGACGGCGATTTTGCATGAGCTTTTCACTGATTGTCGTCCCACATTTAATGCACGGCCGTCCGCTGCGATGGTAGATATACCAGCGCGCCAATTCTTCATCACCTTCAGGGATCGGGTCAGGCTGATCCTCGGGGCGAATCGTATCGATACGTCCAATCTCTAGGCCTCGTGTCATCAGTTCACAGACGATATCCCACAGGTGGCCAACACGCTGAACCGAGAGGCGATTACCTGCCCTCATCGGTGAAATACCGGCCAGGAACAATGCCTCCGCACGATAGATGTTCCCAACTCCAGCAGCGATCGACTGGTCCATTAAGAGCTCACCGATCGGACGTTTACGTCCGCGAATCATCTCAATGAAACGCTTACGCGTTGCCGGATCTTGCGTGGCACCCGGTTGAAGCGGGTCGCACCCTAGCTTGGATTCGACAACACGTCGATCTTCATCGGAAATTAGCTCGCACCGATTCGGACCAGTAACATCTGCGACTGCGTGCTCAGACAACACACGCAGGCGAACCTGTCCAACAGGATCGGGGGCATTCCATTCTTCGCCACGCTTCTGGATATTTCCAGACGCCAAATTATCTTCGACGTACAGAGTATCGTCTGCATAGCTTGCCCACTTCAGAGCCGCGTGTCGGTGACCTTTTGTTGCCACCCAGTTCGTGCGTGGCGCTCCAATGGAGGATGGGACATCAAATGCGCGTTCATCCGCATCAAAACGCCAAGACCCATAGAGACCCAAGTGAATATGGAGCCACTGGAGCTCCTCATCACAGGGGAAAGCATGCTCTCCCCACAGCGGCGATGATCCTGTGAAGGGCAATGCGGCCTCG